>NZ_JBEOYI010000018.1:0-190273 GCF_040297005.1 Streptomyces sp. NPDC001904
CCCTCATAGCGGAGCTATGCGGGCGTTTCGGCAACGCCGCGAGCGTGCGTGCCAGGCGCCGCGGGGCAGGCGGGACTTTCGACACACGCCCTAGGCGTCCGCGGGCACGGGCTCGCGGGTGCGCGTGTCGGCCGCCGGGGCCAGCAGAACCGCCCCCGCGACGAACACGAGGACCGCGACCATCGCCGAGCGCAGCCCGTAGTGGTCGCCCAGGAAGCCCAGGGCCGGCGGCCCGACCAGGAACGCCACGTACCCGATGATGGCGACCAGGGACACCCGGGCCGTCTGGTCGGGGCCCGAGTCACCGGCCGCCGACAGGGCCACCGGGAAGCCGAGCGAGGCCCCGAGGCCCCAGAACAGCACGGCGATCGCGGCCACGACGGCGCTGTCGGAGAAGATCACCAGGACGAGCCCGACGGCGCCGGAGACGGCACTCGCCCGGACGACCGCCACACGTCCGAAGCGGTCGAGGAAGAAGGAACCGCAGAAACGGCCCGTGGTCATCGCCGCGGCGAACCCGACGTAGACGAGGGATCCGGCCGCCGCGTTCAGGCCGTGGCCGTCGACCATGAGCAGCGGCAGCCAGTCGTTCGCCGCGCCCTCGGCCAGGGCCATGGCCAGCACGATGGCGCCGATCAGCAGCAGCCGGTGGTCCTTCCAGACCTGCGGCCGGGAACGCCGCCCCGCCGTCCGGGCGGCCCGCTCGACGCTGAGGCCGGTACCGGCCGGGACCGAGCGCAGCGCGTGGAGCAGGAGCGCCGTGGCCACCACCGCGACGACGGCGAGGTGCCAGTGGGCAGGGACGTCGGCCGCCGTGGCCGCCATGCCCGCCAGACCGCCGACCACCGTGCCCAGGCTGAAGCAGCCGTGCAGCGTCGGCAGGACCGCCCGGCCGGTGATGCGCTCGACATCGGCCCCGTCCACGTTCACGGCCACCTCGCCAGCCCCCGTACCGGCTCCGAAGAGGCAGAGCCCTGCGGTGACCACGGGCGCGGAGGCGAGGGCGCTGCCCGCGCCGATGACGACGACGGCCGCGATGATCAGACAGGTGCCCAGAGCGATCACGGGCCGGGTGCCGAAGCGCGACACGAAGCGTCCGGAGCACAGGATGCCGATCATGGCCCCGACGGAGAGCCCGAAGAGGACGAGCCCCATCTGGGCGGTCGACACGCCCAGTTCGTCCCGCACGTCCGGGGTGCGGGTGACCCAGGAGGACATGGCGATGCCGGGAAGGAAGAAGAAGAGGTACAGGGCCTGACGGCGCCGGCGCACGGCAGGGTCTATCAACAGGAGCTCCGCAGGAGTTCGGAAGAATGGACCGGCAGGCGACGCGTCCCGCCCCCACCAGGACCAGGGTATGCACAAATGTACATACCTGGTGGGGCGGAGAGAAGAGAAGGCGGACCACACGATGACCGGAAGCAACCGCGGCCCCAACGACCCCCGGCGGCGCGAGCGGATCCTCGACGCGGCCCTCGACGTCATCGCCGAACACGGCGCCATCAAGGTCACCTTCCGCCGGATCGCCGCGGCGGCCGGGGTACCGCTCGGCTCGCTCACCTACTACTTCGACGACATGCAGCATCTGCTCACGGAGGCCTTCACCCGCCTCGCCGAGACCGTCTCCAGCCGCTACGGGGCACTGCTGGCCGCAGCTCGCACCCCTGAGGAGGCCCAGGAGGCGGTCGTCGAGATCATCTGCGGCAAGGTGTGGGGCTCCGACCGCAATCTCCTGCTCAGCTACGAGCTGTACGCCTTCGCCACCCGCCACCCCGAACTGCGCGAGGTGATGCGCTCCTGGATGCAGGCCAGCCGCGACTCCCTCGCCCGGCACTTCGACCCGCTGACCGCCCGTGCCCTGGACGCGCTGGTGGAGGGCTTCTCCATCCACAACTCCGTCGACGCCCGTCCCACCGACCGCGCGGGGATCGCGGCCGTGGTCGGCGCCGTCGTCGCACGTCCCGCCACCTCCGGCGTCGTCTAGGGTCGACACCACGATGAACAGCAACAACGCGTCCCCCGCCCCGCCCGCGAAGGCCGACAAGGCAGGCGTGCGGCGGCACAATCTGAGCCTGGTGCTGCGCACCGTCCACGACGAGGGCGAGGCGACCCGGGCCGGCGTCGCCGCGCGCGTGGGGCTGACCCGGGCCGCGGTCTCGTCGCTCGTCGACCAGCTCCTGACGGAGGGATTCCTCAGCGAGTGGGGCAAGACGTTCAGCGGGCAGGCGGGCCGTCCCGGCACCGTCCTGAAGGTGGCCCGCAGCGGCCCCGCCGGGCTCGGCGTGGAGATCAACATCGACTACGTGGCCGTGTGCGTCGTCGATCTCGCGGGCACCGACCGGGTCCGCCTGGTCGAGCGGATGGACAACCGCGGCGCGGCGCCGTCCGCCGTCCTCAACCAGGCCGCCCGGATCGCCGCGCGGGCCGTCGCCTCCGCCACGGAACAGGAACTGCGCCCCGTGGCGGCCGAGTTGGCGCTGCCCGGTCTGGTCTCCGGCGGCGCGGTGCGGCAGGCGCCGAACCTGGGCTGGAACCGGGTTCCGGTCGAGGGTCTGTTCGCCCAGGCGCTCAGCGCACTGCGGCCCGAGCACCGTGCTCTTCCGGTGAGCGCCGACAACGAGGCCAATCTCGCGGCGATGGCCGAGCTGTGGTTCGCCACGGCCGACGACGACCGCGCCCCGGTGAACAGCTTCGTCTACCTCACCGGCGAGATCGGTGTCGGCGGCGCGCTGGTCCTCAATGGTCAACTGCTGCGCGGCGCCCACGGGTTCGCGGGCGAGATCGGACATCTCGTGGTCGACCCCGACGGGCCCCCGTGCAGCTGCGGCGCGCGCGGCTGCCTGGAGCAGTACGCGGGCCAGGCGGCGCTGCTGCGGGCGGCGGACCTGGACGAGAAGGCGGGCGCGGCGGGCGTCGCGGAGCTGGAGGCGCGGGCGCGGGCCGGTCAGCCTCGGGCGCTGCAGGCTCTGGAGGAGGCCGGGCGACGGCTCGGCCGGGTGCTGTCCGGGGCGGTGAACCTGCTGGACCCGGACGCGGTGATCCTGGGCGGCGCCTTCCGCGAGCTGAAGCCGTGGCTCGCGCCGGCCGCGGACGCGGAGCTGACGGCGCGGGTGGTGTCGGGTCTGTGGACGCCCGGCAGCGGGCGGCTGCGGGCCTCGTCCTCGTCCGGGGACGCGGCACGCGGCGCCGCGGCCCACGTGGTGCGCGAGGTGCTGGCGGACCCGGCGGCCTACGCGGAGTCCGGGAGGGACTGAACTCGGGCGGCAGCCCGGACGCCGCCGGGGCCGGGGCGGAGCCTCGCGGTCCCGGCCCGGCCCGGGCGTCGGCCGGTGCCCCCGCTCAGCCGATGTTCTCCTTCAGCCGCGCGACGTTGGCCCGCACATCACCCTTCGCCAGATCGCTGCCGATGCTGACCGTGAAGGCGCCGGCATCGAGCCACTGCGCGGCGTTGTCGACGCCGACGCCGCCGGTGGCCATGATCCTGGCGCCCGGCAGGACGGACAGCAGCGACTTCAGGTAGCCGATCCCGCCGATGTTCGCGGGGAAGAGCTTCCCCACCCCGCGCCCGGCCGCGATCCGCAGTTCGCTCGGGGTGAATCCGCCCTCGACGAGGAGCCGGCCCGCCGCGTCGGCCACGGGGCGCACCTCCGGCACCTGGAAGGGGCTGACGAGGAAGTGCGCCCCGGCCGCGAGGGCCCGCTCGGCGATCTCCGGCGAGGTGACCGTGCCCAGGCCCAGGGTGACCTCGGGCGCCTCGCGCGACCAGGTCTCCACCAGCTTCTCCCAGCCGGGTGTGGTGGCCGTGAACTCGAAGGCGGTGATGCCGGACTCGACCAGGGTGCGGGCCATCCGGTCGGCCGCGTCGGCGTCGGCCTCACGGACGGTCGGGGTGACGCGGGCCAGCCGCAGCCGGTCGATCACGTCGGGGACGGCGGGGTTCATCGGTGTCTCCGTACGGTGCTCGGTCATGCCGGGGCCGCGATGCGCTCGAGCGCGTCCAGGGTGGACTCGGCGTCGGTGCCGCTGGCGCGCAGCACGATCGCGTCGCCGCAGCGGATGTTGAGGGTCATCAGCGACAGGACGCTGCGCGCGGGCACCTCGGTGCCGTCCTCGCGGGCGACGGTCACCTCGGCGGCGGCGCGGGCCGCGGTCTGCGCGAAGGCGGCGGCGGGGCGGGCGTGCAGGCCGGCCTCCTCGGTGACGACCAGGCGGCGTTCGACGACGGTCATCGGGCTCCTCCCCCGAGCAGCGCGGTCAGCCGGTCCACGAGTCGGTCCTCTTCGTCGGGGCGCAGCGGGCGCGGGTCGATCAGCAGCCGGCCCGTCACCGCGAGGTGGTCCCTCACGTGGACGCCCGTGGAGGCGAGTTCGGCCGCGAGCGTGGCCGCGTCCCGGCCGGACTCCGCCGGGTCCACGGTCAGTTCGGTGCGGTGAATGGCGCGTCCCGCCTCGTCGCCGACGACCCGGGTGGTGATGCCGGGCAGGTCGGCGAGGCGCGCGGCCAGCTTCTCCATGCGCTCGCGGTGGCCGCCGGGCTCCGCGCTGCCGTAGTCGCGCAGCGCCTGGACCAGGCCGAACAGGGTCTCCTTGCCGACCTTCATGGGGCGGGCGATGCCGCCGTACTGGGCCCGGCAGGCGGCCACGCGTGCGGCGCTGCCGCAGATCATGCCGGAGGCGGGTCCGCCCACGGCCTTGCCGCCGCTGTAGACGACCAGGTCGGCGCCGGTGGCGGGCCAGTGCTTCAGGTCCTCCTCGGCGGCCGCGTCGACGATGACGGGGATGTCGTGCCGCCGTCCGATCTCGATCGTCTCCGCGAGGGAGACCATGCCCTTCTGGACGGCGTGGTGGGACTGGACGTAGAGGAGGGCTGCCGTGCGCGGGCCGATCGCGCCCGCCAGGTGGTCGGCGGTGACCTTGTTGGCGGAGCCGACCTCGACGGGGCGGCCGCCGCCGAGCGCGATCATCTGGCGGATCGGGGCGCCGAAGTAGACGGAGTGCCCGCGCGGCAGGATCACCTCGCACGGCGCGTCGCCGGGGTCGGGCAGGGTCTCGACACGGCTGACGTCGGTGCCCGCGATCACGGAGGCGACGGCGATGGCGATGCCCGAGGCGGCTCCCGTGGTGGGACAACCGGCCTCGGTGCCGGTCGCGTCGGCGATCTCCCGGCCGACGGCGTCCAGCAGGTCGTCCATGACGACGTGGTGGCGGGCCGCCTCGCCCATGGCGGCGATGACACCGTCGCCGAGGACGCTGCCGCCGAGGGCGGTCATCCGGCCGCTGGCGTTGATGGCGGGCGGGACCCCGAGGTCGTGGTGGAGGGTGGGCACACGGTCTCCTTGCGCTGCGGGTGCAGGGGCGGGGGCGGTCACTTGCCGGGGATGGGGAAGAAGAGGCCGGCGAGCATCGCGCCGATGATGGCGCCGCCGGTCAGCGGCTTCTGCCACTTGTAGAAGACGAGGGCGCCGATGGTGGAGCCGAGCCCCACGGGCAGGGACGCGGTCGCGGCGGAGATGATGACGAGGGGGCCGAGATAGCGGCCTGCGGAGTTGCCCGCGCCCATCATCACGTCGGCGCCGAAGGTGGACGTGCCGCCCGTGGAGTTCACGGTGGCGCGCCGGATGACGACGATGGCGATGCCGATCAGGCCGCCGAGCAGCGCGCCGACCGGGACCGCGAGCCAGAAGTGCTGGAGCGGCGCGGTGAACCCGGCGCCGAGGAGCATGGCGGGGATGCCGATGCCCACGCCGGTCTGCAGGGAACCGCCGATGTCGAGGATGCCGACCATGGGGCCCTCGATGATGCGGGCGAACAGGAAGCCCGCGCCGAACGCGGCCGCGGCACCGTAACTTCCGTTCTGCATACCGGCCTTGAGCATCGAGGCGACGGCGACGTCGTTGAACACCCCGGTGTCGTAGACGTAGTAGAGGTGGGTGCCGGTGAAGATGCCCGCGGCCAGGCACGCCACGAAGACGGGGAAGGCCCACTCGGCCAGCCAGAAGCTGCCCTCGCCCGGCACCCGGCTGAGGAAGCCGCTCCTGGCCTCCGGCGCACCGGAGTTCTGTGCGGGTATGCCGCCCGCGGCGGCGGTGGATGTGTCGGTCATGTCGCTGCCTGCCTCACTGGGGCTTGGTGCCGGTGGTGTCGTGGAGCTGCGTGAGCCAGTGCGGGATGTGCACCTTCATCTGCTCGAGCAGGGTGATGTCGACGCCGCGCAGGAAGGTGCTGGCCACGAACAGGGCGATGACGACGCCGGCCAGTGACTTGGTGACCTTGGTCCAGCCGAGGTCGTCGACGCCCTTGCCGATGACGATGCCGAGCACGATGCCGGGGACCGCGTTGCCCATCACCAGGTGGCCGAGTCCGCCGAGGACGGTGCCCCAGGCTCCGGTGCGGCGGCCCGCGTCGACGGCGGCCATCCAGAAGATGATCGGCATGACGGGGTTGATCAGCCACTCCGACGCCGGTCCCAGCACCTGGGCCGCAACCTCCTGGAGGGAGTGCGGGATGGAGGCGGCCGTCGTGTTGAGGAGGGTGACCAGGAGCATTCCGACGACGGCGCCGGTCAGCGCCATCCGGCGCGGGTTGTGCAGCGTCGCGTCGAGGTTGCGGTTCTTCGCCATGGCGACGGCCGCCGACCAGTGCGGCACGATGCGGTGGTCCACGTCCGAGGTGAGCGCGCCGGTTCCGACCGCGCTCGACCAGGCGTTGAAGAGGAAGCCGAGCCCGAAGGAGAAGTGGGCGACGGGGTCGTTCTGACAGGCGTTCAGCTCGCCCAGGGTGCGGAAGGCGCCCATGCCCTGGACCTTCGGCGCGTGGAACATGCGGGCCACGCCCGCGCTCGCGCCGAAGCCGATGAGGCCACCGATGACGAGCGACTCCAGGAGGACGGTGAGGGTTTCGTTCATCGGGTCACCTCATGTGGAGGGCGTGCTGGAGCGAGGAGAGCCGCTCCTCGCGCACCGTGAAGTCGACGGCGTCCAGGTCGAGGGAGGCCACCTGGACCTCGATGCGCAGCGTGATCTCGAAGCGCCGGCGGGTGCGGGGGAAGAGCAGGCCGAGGAACCGCTCGGTCCAGCGGTGCTCCACCGCGGACACGACGTCGAGTTCCAGGGGCTCCACGCGGAAGTCGACGCCGTCGGTGCGCTTGGCGACCTCGGACTGCACCTGCCCGATGGCGGTGGCGAACGCCTTCTCCCGGGTGGGGCCCGACCCGCTGAGCCGCAGGGTGTGCCGGGACTGCTTCACGAGGCCTCCTTGGCCAGCTTCTTCAGCAGCGCCTCGGTGACCTTGAAGCCGAGCTCCTCGCTGTCGAGGAACCCGAAGCCGAGGACGGTGCGGCCCTGTTCCACGGCGGTCACGCCGGCCTGTGCCGAGCGCATGCCGAACTCGATGTCGTGGCCGTACTTGGCCTTGGCGGTGACGGCTCCCGCACCGCCGCTGCCGCAGAAGGAGATGCCGAGCTGCGCGCCCTCGGCGTCCATCACGTCGCCCACCTTCATGTCGGCGCCGGGGCCCGGGATGAGGACGGGCTCGCCGCCCGCGGCACGTACGCCGTCGGCGACGGCCTGGCCCTTGCCGAGCCGGTGTCCGATCACGATCTTGACTGTCATGGCGGTGCTCCCTGGTGTGTCGGTCATGGCTGAGCTGTCATGCCTGCTGGCTGGTCTGGTGCTGAAGCTGTGCCGCCGCCTCGAAGTGCAGGGCGAGCAGCAGGATCTCGGTGTCGCTCGCGGAGAATCCGCGGGGCGCGCAGTAGGCGTCCACGAGGGTGCGGACGGCCGCCATGCGTCCGGGGGCGATCTCGTCGCCGAGTTCCTCGTCGAGGGCGTCCAGGTGCTCGTCCGCACGGACCCGCCGGACGAAGGCGAGGGCGTGCACGGCGAGCGCGAGCGAGCGGACGTCGTCGAAGCCGATGCCGCACGTCTCCGCGTAGACCTGGGCGAGCGGCAGGAAGGCGGTCAGGTCGGCGCGGTCGGCGTCGGTGACGGGGTGGGCCGAGTCCCCTACGGTCGTCGCGAGTCGCTCGATGAGGGGGGTGGTCATGCACGGGCCTCTCGGTGGTTCGGTCGGTGGTTCGTGTCGTACGGCGCCCGGGCTCGGACGGGTGGGGGCCCGCTCAGAGCGCGCCGTCGACGGGGAGCGGGCGTCCGGCGCGGACCGCGGCCACGGCGGTCAGGCGGGTGGTGCCGGTACGCGTGCCGCCGTCGGCGTCGGTCAGCGTGACGGGGCCCTCGGTCAGCCGCAGCAGCGTGAGGTCCGCCGCGGAGCCGGATCGGAGGGTGCCCAACTCGTCCTCCATTCCGATCACTCGGGCGGCGTGCAGGGTCGAGCAGCGGATCGCCTCGTGCGGGGTCAGTCCGAGGGCGACGAGTTTGGTGAGGGTCTCCACGAGGGAGTGCACGGGACCTTCGACGTTCCTGTGGTGCAGGTCGGTGCTGATGGTGTGCGGGGTGAAGCCCGCGGCGAGGGCGCGTTCGGCGGTGGCGAAGCTGAGGCTCGCGCTGCCGTGTCCGACGTCGAGGCGGACCCCGCGGGCCACGGCGGCGCGGGCCTGGGGTTCGCTGCCGAACAGACCGCCGGGCTTGCCGTGGAAGGCGTGGGTGACGACGTCCCCTTCGCCGAGCAGGTCGAGTACGTCGCCGAGGTGCGGCGGTTCGTTGCCGACGTGGACCATCACGGGGCGGCCGACCCGGCCGGCCACGCGCTTGGCGGCCCGCAGCGGGGCGAGGCCCGAGTCGCCGAGGACCGACGCGCTCATCCGGATCTTGATGCCGCGCACCCGGTCGGGGTGTTCGCGCAGCAGCTTCTCCGTGGCCGCCTCGTCGATGTCGTCGGGGCCGTGCGAGAGTTCCTGCCGCCCGTGGACCAGGCCGTGCCGGGAGATGTTGAGCCAGCTCAAAACGCGGGTGGCGGCCGGTTCGACAACGTTATCGGCGAAGTCGTCCCAGTGGTCGCTGCCGCAACTGCCCGCGTCCACCACGGTGGTGACGCCCTGACGCACCCCGATCTCGTCGGCGGCGACGCCGAGGTAGGTGCTGGGGGCGTAGACGTGCGTGTGCAGGTCGATCAGGCCGGGGGCGACGAGCAGGCCGGAGGCGTCGAGCGTCTTTGCGCCGACGAGGGTGCCCGGGGCGCCGACGGCGGCGATCCGTCCGTCGCGCACGGCCAGATCCCCCGGTACGGGGGTGGCCAGCAGGGGGTCGGCCAGCAGACCACCCGCCACGACGAGATCGAATCGTTGCGGGTGCACGGAGGAAGTTCCGTGTCCAGCCATGGACGGCCGCCTTTCACGAGCGTGAGAGTGGGTGCGGGAAGCATCCGGTCGCACCGCCCCGGACACCCAGGGGCCGTGCCACAACCGAAGGACGCCATCCCGTTCCGTGGAGTAGAATGGCGTTCCGCTGTGCGGATCGATTGGCAACATAGTCCGCTTCTCCACGGAGGGTCAATGGAAGCGAGCAAGCCCGCGAATTCCGTCGCCAAGGCGCTGCATGTGCTGCATGCGGTGGCCCGCGCCGACGGGCCGCACCGGCTGGGCGACATCGCGGAGCGCTCCGGCGTCCCGAAGGCGACCGCGCACCGGGTCCTCGCGACGTTCGTCGAGGAGGGGTACGTGGCGACCGACGGCGAGGGACGCTACGGCTGCGGCGTCCAGCTCCGCGCCCTGGCCGCCCAGGTCCTCGCGGACGACGCCGTGGGCATCGACGCCGTGCTGCGCGCCCTCCAGCAGCGTCTCGGGCAGGCCGTCCACCTGGCCGTCCTCAGCGGTGACCACGCGACGTACACGCACAAGGTCGACCCGGGACACGCCTACCGGATCGCGACCGACGTCGGGACGCCGCTCCCGCTGCACGCCACGGCCGCGGGCAAGGCCCTGCTCGCCCACCTGCCGCCGGCCGAGGCGGCGGAGGTCCTCGACCGCACCGGCCTGCCCGCACGTACCCCGCGCACCCACACCGACCGTGCGGCGCTCGTCGAAGAACTGGCCGCGATCCGCGCCGCCGGGTACGCCACCGACTACGAGGAGGCGGACGAGGCCATCTGCTCGCTCGCCGCGCCGGTGCTCGACGCCGACGGCACCGCGGTCGGTGCCGTCTCCGTCTCCTCGCTCACCTTCCTCGTCACCGAGGTCCAGTTGGCCGCGTTCGCGCCGGCCGTCCGGCAGGCCGCGCAGGACGTGTCCCGGCGCCTGTGACCCCCGGCCGGACATGCCGATGCCCGGCGGAGGACTCCGCCGGGCATCATGCGCCGAAGCGTCCCGTCAGCCCTGGTGGGCGGCGATCAGCTTCCGGTACCAGTGGTAGCTGTCCTTCGGGGTGCGCTGCTGGGTGTCGTAGTCGACCCGGACGATGCCGAACCGCTTGGCGTAGCCGAGCGCCCATTCGAAGTTGTCGAGCAGCGACCAGACGTAGTAGCCGCGCACGTCGACACCCGCGTCCATGGCGGTGCGCAGGGCGGTGAGGTGGTCGTGGAGGTACGTCACCCGGTCCGCGTCGTGCACGGCGCCGTCGGCGGCGACCTCGTCGTGCTCCGCGGTGCCGTTCTCCGTGATGTGGATCGGCGGCAGCGCGTCGCCGTAGCGCTCCTTGAGGCCGGTGAGCAACTGGGTGAACGTCTCGGGGACGACCGGCCAGTTCATGGAGTTGCGCCGCACGTCGGGCCAGGGGCGCTCCGCGTACCGGTTGTCGGTGGCGACGCGGACGGCCGGGTCGGGCTCCCGGTGCGGGGCGTCGGCGACGAGGGTGGGCCGGTAGTAGTTGACGCCGAGGAAGTCGAGCGGCTGCGCGATGAGGTCGAGGTCGCCGTCGAGCCGGAAGTCCTGGCGGGTGATCAGCTCGCCCCAGGTGTCCTCGTCCGACGCGGGGTAGCGGCCGGCGAGGATCGGGTCGGTCCACACCAGGTTGTGCTGGGTGTCGGCGCGCAGTGCGGCGGCCCGGTCGGCGGCCGAGTCGGTGGCCGGGACGTTGAAGTCCGGGTTGAGGGTGATGCCGACCTCACGCACGCCGGCCGCGCGCAGCTCCTTGACGGCGAGGCCGTGGCCGACGAGCAGGTGGTGGGCCGCGGCGAGGGCGGGGGTGCCCTCCTGGGCGCCGGGCGCGTGGCGGCCCACCGAGTAGCCGAGGAACGCGCTGCACCACGGTTCGTTGAGGGTGATCCAGCGCGGCACGCGGTCGGCGAGGTGCCCGGCCACGATCGCCGTGTACTCGGCGAACCGCTCGGCGGTCTCACGCACCCGCCAGCCGCCCCCCGCGGCGAAGCCGCTGCCGGATGGAGTCTCCAGGGCCTGCGGCAGGTCCCAGTGGTAGAGCGTGGCGGCGGGCTCGATGCCCGCTTCGAGCAGCTCGTCGACGAGGCGCGAGTAGAAGTCGAGGCCCTTCTGGTTGGCGGGGCCCTGTCCCGTCGGCTGGATGCGCGGCCAGGCGATCGAGAAGCGGTACGACTCGACACCGAGGTCGCGCAGCAGCGCCACGTCCTCGGGGTAGCGGTGGTAGTGGTCGCAGGCCACGTCGCCGGTGTCTCCGCCGTCGGTGCGGCCGGGCGTGTGGCTGTAGACGTCCCAGATGGACGGGCCGCGGCCGTCCTCGTTCGCCGCACCCTCGATCTGGTAAGAGGCGGTGGCCGCGCCGAACACGAAGCCTTCGGGGAAAACGGGCAAGTCACTCATGAGAAGCCTTACTTGACGGATCCGCCGGTGATACCGGCAGCAATGTACTTCTGGGCGAGAACGAGCAGCACGGCGGCCGGGATCGCCGACAGGACGGACGCGGCCATGACGGAGCCCCAGTCGCCGACGTGGGCGCCGATGTACTGGTAGATGCCGAGCGTGACGGGCTTGACGTCGTCGGTGGTGTTGAGCGTGAGGGCGAACATGAAGTCGCTCCACGCGTACAGGAAGGAGAACAGGCCCGCCGTGATCAGGGAGTTGCGGCTCATCGGCAGCACCACCTGGACGAACGTGCGCAGCTTGCCCGCGCCGTCGACCTCGGCCGCCTCGATGACCTCCTTGGGGATGGCCACCATGAACGAGCGCATCAGGACGATGGCGAAGGGGATGCCGAGCGAGGCGTCGGCGAGCATCAGGCCGAAGTAGGAGTTGACCAGGCCGAGGTCGACGTACGCGCTGTAGAGGGCGTTGGCGATGACGATGCCCGGGACCATCTGCGTGATGAGCGTGCCGAAGACGATGGACTTGGTGCCGGGCAGCCGGAACTGGGCGAGTCCGTACGCGGCGGGCGCGGCGACCGCCAGACAGATGACGACGGCGCCGAGCGCGACGGCGAGCGAGGTCAGCAGGTGGCCGCCCTGCTCGCTGACGGCGGACGAGAAGCCGGACAGGTCGAGCGAGTGCGGCACGGGCGAGACGTCGAGGAGTCCCGACTCGGGCTGGAGTGCCGTGTTGATCATCCAGTACAGCGGGAACAGCATCACGAGCAGGATGACGATGCCGGCGACGGTGGCGCCCCAGCGGCGCTTCGGCCCGGTGGTTGCGGAGGCGGAGACGGTTGCCATGCCGGTCACTTCCCCTCGGAGCGGTTGGCCCGCAGGTAGAACACCGCGAAGACGGCGGAGATCAGGATCAGGACGTTGCCGACGACGGCGCCCGCGCCGAAGTCGAGCTGGACGAAGGAGTTCTGGTAGGTGAGCGTGCCGAGCGTCTGCGTGGAGTCGGCCGGGCCGCCGTCGGTCAGGGCCAGGATCAGGTCGAGGATCTTCACCGTCGACATGAAGCCGAGCACGAGGACCACCGTGATCACGGGCTTCAGCAGCGGCAGCGTGATGGAGCGGAAGGTGCGCCAGGCGGAGGCGCCGTCCAGGGACGCGGCCTCGTACAGCTCCTTGGGGATCTCCTGGAGTCCGCCGTAGAGGATCACCATGTTGAACGGGATGCCGATCCATATGTTCACCATGATCACGGAGAACAGGGCCATGCCGGGGCTGGTCAGCCACGGGGTGTGGCCGCCGAGGCCGAGGGTGTCGAGGAAGGAGTTGAGGACGCCCGTGTCCTGGTCGAGGATGCGGCGCCAGACGATGCCGGAGACGACCATGGGGACGAGCCAGGGCAGGAGGATCAGCGAGCGCAGGAACCCGTTGAGGGGGAACCGCTTCGTGAAGAAGACGGCGAGTGCGAGGCCGATGCCGAACTGACCGATCAGCGAGCCGATCGTGAAGACGATGGTGTGCCACAGCGCCTTGCCGAAGAGGTCGTCGTGGAAGACCTTGCTCCAGTTGTCGGTGCCGTTGAAGGGCGACTTGCCGTCGAAGAACGTGGACGGCGAGAAGTCCTGGAAGCTCATCACGACGTTGCGGACGAGCGGGTAGCCGAAGAACAGCAGCATGAAGACGACGGCGGGGGCGATGAAGCCCCACTGGGAGAGCCTGCGGCGGCGCCGCGTGTCGCGCTTCTTCACCGGAGCGGCGGGGGCCGGCCGGGTGGCGGGGGCGGCGGAGGCCGTGGTGGTCGACATGTTCGTGAAACCCCTCAGTTCCCGCTCGTGGCGCGCGCCTGCGCCTTCTTCAGCGCGTCCGCGCTGTTCTGACCGGTGAGCGCGGACTGGAAGGCGCTCTGCAGGGCCAGCGACACGGACGACCAGCCCGCTCCGACCTTCGCGGTGCGCGAGCGGGCGGTGGCCACCTGGTCGGCGAGCGCGTCGAGTTCGGGCACTTCCTTGCGCCAGACGGCGGCCGCCTTCTCGTTCGCGGGCACCATCCAGCTGTTGCGCGCGTAGGTGATCTGCTCCTTCTCGGAGGACATGCACCCGATGATCTTCGCGGCGGTCTTCTCGCGCTCCGTGTCACCGGTCTTGGGGACGGTGAGGACGGCGCCGCCGAGCGGGCCGACGGAGTCGTCGCCCTCCTGGGGCACCGGGATCTGCGCGATGCCCCAGTGCAGGGACTTCTTGGTGTTGAGGGTCTCGACCTGCCAGGGACCGTTGATCATCATCGCGGCGTTGCCGGCCATGAACTGGTCGTTGACGTCGGCCTGCGTCCAGTTGACCGTGGACTTGGACAGCGAGCCGTCCTTGAGCAGGCCCTTCCAGTAGTCGAGGGCGTCGGCGACCTGCTTGCTGTCGAGGTCGGTCTCGTCGCCGCCGTTGGACCACATGAACGGCGTGAACTGGAAGACGCCGTCCTCGGCGCCGCCCGCGCTCAGGGCGATGCCGTACTGCTTGCCCTGCGTGAGCTTCTTCGCGGTCTCCTTCATCTCGGCCCAGGTGGTGGGGACCTTCAGACCGGCCTTCTTCAGGACGTCCTTGTTGTAGAAGAGGGCGAGGGTGTTCACCGTGCGCGCGGCGCCGTAGTACGTGCCCTTGTAGGAGCCGAAGTCGACGATGCCCTTCGGGATGTCCTGCGTGGACAGGCCGAGCGACGTCAGGTCGACCAGGCCTCCCGCCTCGGCGAACGTCGGCATCTCGGAGGCGTCGAACTGGATGACGTCCGGGAGCGACTTCGACGACGCCATCCGCAGCGATTTCGTCATGACCTGTGAGGCCGGGACGCTCTGCTGCTCGATGGTGATCCCCAGCCGGGCGCTGCACCGCTTCAGGGTGGCGGCGTCCCAGCCGTGGTACGAGTCGTCGGTCGAGGAGTTGAGGACGGTGTAGACGTCGTCGTCGCGCTGGCTTCCGCAGCCCGAGAGGGCCGCGGAGGCGACGAGGACGGAGACAACGGTGAGCGGGATAACGGCCCGCCGGCGTGCTGCTGTCACGGTCATTGCCCTTGCCTGGGGAGGGATGGCCGGCCCGGCGGAACGCCCGTGTTCCGCCGGGGTGTCACTGCGTGAGGCGTACGGGTCCGGCCCGGCCGTACGCGGAAGGAGGGGCGAGGCGCCCGGAGTGCTCAGCGGGCGCCGAGCAGGTGGTCCATCGCGAGCTGGTCGAGTCGCTCGAAGGCCATCGAGCGGGTGGCCGCGGCCTCCACGTCGAACTCCTCGTACGCGCTCTTGTCGGCGAGGAGGGCGGCGAGGCCGTCGGCGGCGGTGGGCTGCGCCAGCTCGTCGAGGCGGGAGTCGAGGAGCGCCTTCTGCACCTCGGGGTCGGCGCGGAAGGCCGCGGCGCGCTCCTTGAGGATCAGGTAGTTGCGCATGCAGTTCCTGGCGGACTCCCACACCCCGTCGAAGCCGTCGGTGCGCACCGGCTTGAAGTCGAAGTGGCGCGGGCCCGCGTAGTCGGAGTTCTCCAGCAGGTCGACGAGCCAGAACGCCTGGCGCACGTCGCCGGCGCCGAAGCGGAAGTCCTGGTCGTACTTGATGCCGGTCTGGCCGTTGAGGTCGATGTGGAAGAGCTTGCCCGCCCACAGCGCCTGCGCGATGCCGTGCGGGAAGTTGAGGCCCGCCATCTGCTCGTGGCCGACCTCGGGGTTCACGCCGACGAGTTCGGGGCGCTCCAGGCGCTCGATGAAGGCGAGGGCGTGACCGATGGTGGGCAGGAGGATGTCGCCGCGCGGCTCGTTGGGCTTGGGCTCGATGGCGAACTTCAGGTCGTAGCCCTGCTCGGTGACGTAGTCGCCCAGGAGGTCGAAGGCCTCCTTCATGCGGTCGAGGGCGTCCCGGACGTCCTTGGCGCCACCGGACTCGGCGCCCTCGCGGCCACCCCACGCGACATACGTTTCCGCGCCCAGTTCGGCCGCGAGGTCGATGTTGCGGATCGTCTTGCGCAGCGCGTACCGGCGCACGTCACGGTCGTTGGCGGTGAAGCCGCCGTCCTTGAAGACCGGGTGGGTGAAGAGGTTGGTGGTGGCCATCGGGACGGCCATGCCGGTGGCGTCGAGCGCCTGCTTGAACCGCTTGACGATCGCCTCGCGCTCGGCGTCCGTCGAGCCGAAGGGGATGAGGTCGTCGTCGTGGAACGTGACGCCGTGGGCGCCGAGTTCGGACAGACGCCGCACCGACTCGACCGGGTCGAGCGCGGGCCGGGTGGCGTCGCCGAACGGGTCGTTGCCCCGCCAGCCCACGGTCCACAGACCGAACGTGAACTTGTCTTCAGGGGTGGGAGTGAATCCGCCGGACATGGCGCCGTCCTTGGGTCGATCGTTTGTTTTCTGACATGACTAATACGTCATTCGGCCGCTCGGCGCCAGACCCGACGGCGAAACTCACACTTCACGGATCGGCAACGACCTGCTGTTGCGAGGAATCGAAGCGCTTGCGCGACATCACACCCCGCGACCCCTTGTTCTTTTGTTTTCTGTACGATCAAATGCGTCATACAGGCGCTTTGGACCGAGCCCGGCTTCACGGCGCAGGCAAGATCACCAACACGTTGAGGGGGTGAGGGGGCTTCATGGCCGTCGTGATCGGCGTGGACAGCTCCACGCAGTCCACCAAGGCAGCCGTCACCGACGCCGCCACCGGCCGGATCCTCGCCGTCGGCCGTGCTCCGCACGTCGTCACCGGCGAGCACGGCGCCCGCGAGACCGAGCCGGACGTGTGGTGGTGGGCGCTGCGCGACGCGGTCGCGAACGGGCTGAAGGAGGCGGACATCGCACCCGGGGCCGTCACCGCGATCGCCGTCGCGGGCCAGCAGCACGGCCTCGTCGTGCTCGACGCGGACGGCAGGCCGCTGCGCCCGGCCGCACTGTGGAACGACACCCGCTCCGCCCCGCAGGCCGCCGCGCTGACCGAGGAGTTCGGCGGCCCGGACGCCTGGCTCGCGCGCACCGGTTCCGTACCGGTCGCCTCGCTCACCGCGACGAAGTGGCGCTGGCTGCGCGAGCACGAGCCCGCTCGCGCGGTCGCCGCCGTCCGGCTGCCGCACGACTTCCTGACCGAGCGGCTGTGCGGGCAGGCGGTCACCGACCCCGGGGACGCCTCCGGGACCGGCTGGTACTCCACGGCGACCGGTGCCTACGATCCCGAGGTCCTCGACCTCCTCGGTCTGCGGCCCGAGCTGCTGCCCGCGGTCGCCGCGACGGGCGGCACACGTGCCGGATCGCTGACCGCGCGGGCCGCGGCGGCGCTGGGCCTGCCCGAGGGCATCGCGGTGGCCGCGGGCACCGGCGACAACATGGCGGCCGCGGTCGGGCTCGGCCTCGGCGGCGCGGGCCTCCTGGACCACCCGGTCGTCAGCCTCGGCACCTCGGGCACCGTCTTCACCGCCACCCGCACCCGCCCGGCCTCCCGGGATCTCGCCGGATTCGCCGCGACCGACGGTACGTACCTGCCGCTGGCCTGCACCCTCAACTGCACGCTCGCCGTCGACAAGGTCGCCGCCCTGCTGGGCCTGGACCGCGAGGACGCCGAGCCCGGCGGCGGCGCCGTGCTCCTGCCGTACCTCGACGGCGAGCGCACCCCGGACCTGCCGCACGCCACGGGCCTGCTGACCGGCCTGCGGCACGCCACCAGCGGACGGCAGCTGCTCGGCGCCGCCTACGAGGGCGCCGTGTTCACCGTGCTCCGCGCCCTGGACGCGCTGCTGACGGCCTGCGGTCTCGATCCGGACGACCCCGAGGTCGCCGCGCGCCCGCTGCGTCTGATCGGCGGCGGCGCCCGTGGCCGCACCTGGGTGGAGACGGTGCGCCGGCTGTCCGGACGGCCCGTTCTGCTGCCCGAGTCCGGCGAACTCGTCGCGCTCGGTGCCGCCGCGCTCGCCCGCGCCGCCGCCACCGGCCTCGACCCGGTCGCCGTCGCCACCGCCTGGGACACCGGTCGCGGCACACCGCTCCCGGCGGTGCCCCGCGACCGGGTGACCTGGAACCGGCTGACCCAGGTGCTGGACGAGGCGACACCGGCCCTGCTGACCTGACCGCCGGGGCCGCGTCGCCCCCTCGGAACTCCCGACCGCGCACCATCCCGCACCACCCCGCACCCCAAGGAAGATGATGAAGTTCACCGACGGCTTCTGGCTGATGCGCGACGGGGTCGAGGCCTCGTACGCCACCGAGGTACGCGACGTCCACGCCGCCGACGACCGCTTCACCGCGTTCGCCGCGGTCAAGCGGGTCGAGCGGCGCGGTGACACCCTCAACGCCCCGCTCCTGACCGTCGACTGCTTCTCCCCCGCCGAGGGCGTCATCGGCGTACGCGTCACGCACCTGGCGGGCCGCAGGCACCGCGGACCCGACTTCGCCCTGCCCGGCGCGGACACCGGCGTCGGCCGGGTGCGCCGCGACGGCGACGTCGTCGAACTGAGCAGCGGCGCCCTCGGCGTCCGCCTGGACGCGGGCGCGCCGTGGACCCTGTCGTTCCGCGATCCCGAGGGCCGCGAGGTCGCCTCGGTGGGCCGCAAGGGCACCGCCTTCCTCACCACGGGCGACGGCGCCCACCACATGGCCGGGCAGCTGTCCCTCGGAGTCGGCGAGCAGGTCTACGGGCTCGGCGAGCGCTTCACCCCGTTCGTGAAGAACGGCCAGGTCGTCGACATGTGGCAGGCCGACGGCGGTACGAGCAGCGAGCAGGCGTACAAGAACATCCCGTTCAGCCTGCACGTCTCCCCCACCGGCGCGTACGGCGTCTTCGTCGACCACCCGGGGAAGGTCGGCTACGAGATCGGCTCGGAGTCCGTCGGGCAGATGCAGTTCAGCGTCGAGGACCAGACGCTGACCTACTACGTCGTCGCGGGCCCCGAGCCCAAGGACGTGCTGCGCCGCTACACCGCGCTGACCGGCCGCCCGGCCCTCCCGCCGGCCTGGTCGTTCGGCCTGTGGCTGACCACCTCGTTCACCACGCAGTACGACGAGGCGACGGTGACGAAGTTCGTCGACGGCATGGCCGAGCGCGACATCCCGCTGTCCGTCTTCCACTTCGACTGCTTCTGGATGCGCGAGTACCAGTGGTCGGACTTCGCCTGGGACCCGGACGTCTTCCCGGACCCGGTCGGCATGCTCGCCCGGCTCAAGGAGCGGGGCCTGAG
This sequence comes from Streptomyces sp. NPDC001904, assembly GCF_040297005.1. NCBI lineage: Bacteria > Bacillati > Actinomycetota > Actinomycetes > Kitasatosporales > Streptomycetaceae > Streptomyces > Streptomyces sp. NPDC001904. The sequence continues at coordinate 18,848 of NZ_JBEOYI010000018.1, forward strand.
GATCTCGGTGTGGATCAACCCGTACATCGCCCAGAAGTCCGCGCTGTTCGACGAGGCGGCGGAGCTGGGGTACCTGGTGCGGACCGCCGGCGGGGACGTCTGGCAGTGGGACCTGTGGCAGGCCGGCATGGGCCTGGTGGACTTCACCAACCCCGACGCGTGCGCCTGGTTCCAGGCGAAGCTGAAGGTGCTCCTGGACCAGGGCGTGGACTGCTTCAAGACGGACTTCGGCGAGCGCATCCCGACGGACGTGGTCTGGCACGACGGCTCCGACCCGGAGCGCATGCACAACTACTACACGCACCTGTACAACAAGGTCGTCTTCGAACTCCTGGAGAAGGAGCGCGGCAGCGGCGAGGCCGTGCTGTTCGCGCGGTCCGCGGCGGCGGGCGGGCAGCAGTTCCCGGTGCACTGGGGCGGCGACTGCTGGTCGTCGTTCGGCGCGATGGCCGAATCGCTGCGCGGCGGTCTGTCGCTGTCCCTGTCCGGCTTCGGCTTCTGGTCGCACGACATCGGCGGCTTCGAGGGCACCCCCGACCCGGCGGTCTTCAAGCGCTGGCTGCAGTTCGGGCTGCTCTCCTCGCACAGCCGGCTGCACGGCTCGTCCTCGTACCGCGTGCCGTGGGAGTTCGGCGACGAAGCGGTCGACGTGGCCCGGCAGTTCACCAAGCTGAAGCACCGCCTGATGCCGTACCTGTACGGAGCGGCCGTCGAGGCCCACCGCACGGGCGTCCCGCTGATGCGCCCGATGCTGCTCGACTTCCCCGGCGACCCGACCGCCCGCGTCCTGGACCGGCAGTACATGCTCGGCCCCGACCTGCTGGTCGCGCCGGTCTTCTCGGCCGACGGCGATGTCGAGTACTACCTCCCCGAAGGCACCTGGACGCACCTGCTCACCGGTGAGCAGGTGCAGGGCCCGGCCTGGCGCCGCGAGCGGCACGGCTTCGACAGCCTTCCGCTGTACGTGCGGCCCGGCGCGGTGCTGCCGCTCGGCGCGGACACGAGCCGTCCCGACGGCGACTGGCTGACGGACCTGTCCCTGCTCGTCGCGCCCGGTGGCGCGGAGAACGGCACGGTGACCGTGTCGGTCCCCGACCACCACGGCCAGGATGCGGCGATGTACGAGGTCGTGCGGGACGCGACGGGAGCGGTCGACGTGACCGCGCCGCAGGGCCGGGACGTGCCGAAGGTGGTGCGCTCCGCGCAGTAGCCGTCGGAGCAGGAGCAGCGGTTCGTCCGAGCGCCGCCCGGAGCACGTGTGTGCTCCGGGCGGCGCTCGCGTTCCTACGGGCGGGTGCGCGGCGGCTCCAGGTGGGAGAGCCATGTCGTCAGCAGCGTTTCGAGGGAGGCCGCGTCGTCGGCGGGCAGGAGATCCACCAGCCTCCGCTCGTTGTGCATGTGCTCGGTGAAGGCCCGGTCGATGAGGTCCTGCCCCGGGCCGGTGAGGGCGACGATCCGGCCGCGCTGATCGTCGTCCGAACGCCTCCGCGTGACCAGTCCGGCCTTCTCCAGACGATCGATCCGCTTCGTCATCGCGCCGGTGGTGACCATGGTGTGGGCGGCCAGTTCACCGGGCGCCCGCTCGTACGGCTCGCCGGCCCGCCGCAGGGCGCACAGGACGTCGAACTCGCCCTCGCTCAGGCCGTACCGGCCGTACACGAGACGCAGTTCCTCACCGAGCCGGTCCGCCAGACGGTGCAGGCGGCCGATCACCCCTTGGGGCGTGACGTCGAGCTCGGGGCGCTCGCGCCGCCACTCGTCCTGGATGCGGGCTACACGGTCCTTCGGCTGCTGGTCGTCCATGCCTCCCATATTAGCTTCCCAGGAAGCTATATTGCCTTCCATGGAAGCCAATATGCGCTGGGTGGCACTCACCGCTGTCGCTCCGGTGGCCTGGGGAGCCAACTACTACGTGACGCGCGCCTGCCTGCCGGCGGACAGCCCGCTGTACGGCGCCGCCCTGCGCGCGCTGCCCGCGGGTCTCGTCCTCCTCGCCCTGTGCAGGACGAGGCCCCGCGGCGTGTGGTGGTGGCGCTCCGCCGTCCTCGGCCTGATCAACGTGAGCGTGTTCTTCACCCTCGTCTACGCCGCGTCCCAACTGCTGCCCGCGAGCGTCGCCTCGACCGTCATGGCCGCCTCTCCCCTGACCATGATGTTCCTCGCCTGGCCCCTGCTGGCCGAGCGGCCGCGGGGCGCGCATCTGACCGGCGCCGTGATCGGGCTCGGCGGCGTGTGCCTGATGCTGCTCACCGGGGCGGTGGCGGCGAGCGTGCCGGGCATGCTCGCCTCGGCGGCGGCCGTGCTCGTGTCCTCCTTCGGACATCTGCTGACGAAGCGCTGGAGCGTCGGCACCGACATGATCGCCACGACCTCCTGGCAGCTCGTGGCCGGCGGCCTGTTCCTGCTGCCCTGCGCCGCTGTCGCGGAGGGCGCGCCGCCCGCGCTCTCCCCCTCCGCGCTCCTCGCCTTCGCCTTCGTGTCCCTGGTGGCCACGGCGCTCGCGTTCACCGCCTGGTTCGCCGGCCTGCGCCGGCTGCCCGCGGGGACCGTGGGACTGATCGGGCTGCTCAATCCCGTCACGGGCGTGCTCTGCGGCGTCCTGATCGCCGGGGAGGAACTGACGGGTCGTCAACTGCTGGGCCTCGCACTGGTTCTGACGGGCGTGATCCTCGGCAGGCCCGCACGCGCGCCTCGCGGGGAGCACCCCGATCCCGTGGCGGAACCCTCGCGCGAACCGGCCGCGTCTCAGGTCAGCTCGTCCGCGAGCAGGTCCATCAGGAGTCCGTCCTCCCAGACGCCCGTCCGGTGGTTGCGCCAGTAGGCCCGCATGACGCCGACGGGCTTGAAGCCGACCCTGCCGTAGCAGCGGATCGCCGTGGCGTTGGCCGCGGCGGGGTCGATGGTCAGCCGGTGATGGCCCTTCTCCTCCACCAGCCACCGGGCCAGCGTGCGCACCGTGTCGGCGCCGAGCCCCTCCCCGTGGCGCTTCGCCGTCAGGAAGATGTCGATGCCCGCCCGACGGAACTCGGGGTCGCTCTCCTCGGCGTACTGGACGAGGCCGATGACCTTCCCCTGGTGCACGACCGCCAGCGCATCCTCGTAGTCGTCCGGCGGCGACCACCACGCGGCGACCTCCGGTTCCCGGACGATCCTGTCCAGGATCTCCGGGTCGCCGTCGGCGACCGGGCGCAGCACGACCTTGTTCCCACGCAACTCCATGGACCCATTCTCCCTCGCAACCCGGACCAACCGGGGCCCGCCGCACGCCAGATGAGCCCGGTCACCACCGCCGATGCCTCTGCGTCACCCTGTGGCCAGTGCCATAATCACGGGGACCTCAACGGCCTCACCGGAGCCGCACGGTTTCCGGTGAACCGGTCCGCGATCCGATCCACGCTGGAGCCAGGCATGACGGCACATTCCTCCCCGAGCCGTATCGACACGAGCAGACCCCATCCGGCCCGCGTCTACGACTGGCTGCTGGGCGGGAAGGACAACTACCCCGTCGACCAGGAAGTGGCGCAGAAGCTGCCGCCGCAGGCGCGGGAGAACGCCATGCGGAACCGCGCCTTCATGCACCGGGCCGCCGCCTGGCTGGCCGGATCCGGCGTCGACCAGTACCTCGACATCGGCACGGGCATCCCGACCAAGCCCAATCTGCACCAGATCGTGCAGGGCATCGTGCCGTCGGCCCGCGTCGCCTACGTCGACAACGACCCGATCGTGCTGCGGCACGCGGAGGCGCTGCTGGTCAGCAGTCCGGAGGGGGCGACGGACTACATCGAGGCGGACGTCCGCCGGCCCGAGGCGATCCTCGACCACGCACGGACGTTCCTGGACTTCAGCCGCCCCATCGCGCTGTCGATGATCGCGTTGATGCACTTCATCACCGACGAGGAGGATCCCTACGGCCTCGCGCGGACCCTCGTCGACGCGCTGCCGCCGGGCAGCTACCTCGTCCTGTCCCACGGCACCACCGATGAGCACCCGCACCTCGTCAAGTCGGTGCAGTCCACGTACAAGAAGGGCGAGATTCCGCTGCGGATGCGGACGAAGGCCGAGGTGGAGCCGTTCTTCGAGGGTCTGGAGATGGTGGACCCCGGGCTGGTCACGGCCACGTACTGGTACAAGGACACGCCCGCGCCCACCCCGGAGCTGAGCGGCTTCTACGTCGGCGTGGCCCGCGTCTCCTGACTCCTCGCACGGCGTCCCGGCCGGCCGGGGCGCCGTGTCCGCGGCCCCGGCCCGTGCCAGCATGGGCGGCATCCCCTCCCCTGGTACCGGCAGAAAGAGGCTGCGATGGACGAGCGTGAACTGACCCACCTGCGCCGCTGTGTGGAACTGGCCGCCGAGGCGCTGGAGGCCGGTGACGAGCCCTTCGGGTCGGTGCTGGTCGACGGCGCGGGCACGGTCCGCGCGGAGGACCGCAACCGGATCGCCGACGGGGACTCCACCCGGCATCCGGAGTTCGAGCTGGCCCGCTGGGCGGCCGGGAACCTCACCCCGCGGGAACGGCAGGACGCCACCGTCTACACCTCGGGCGAGCACTGCCCGATGTGTTCGGCGGCGCACGCCTGGGTCGGTCTCGGCCGGATCGTGTACGTCGCCTCGTCGGCCCAGCTGACCGAGTGGCTCACGGAGTGGGGGCGTCCGCTGCCTCCCGTCCGCGCGCTGTCCGTGCAGGAGATCGCCCCGTCGGTGAAGGTCGAGGGGCCGGTCGACGCGCTGGTGCCCGACGTGAAGGCCCTGCACCGCCGCCTCGCCGACCGGGGCTGAACCCCGGCACGGCGCGGACGGCTCAGGCCAGGCCGAGTTCCCGCTCTCCCAAGGGCGCGAAGTAGCGTTCCACCTGGTCGCACGTGACCTCGGCGAGGGTCGCGGGGCGCCAGTGCGGGTCGCGGTCCTTGTCGATGATCTGGGCGCGGATGCCCTCCGGCAGGTCGTGCGTGCCGAGGGCCGCGCAGGACGCCCGGAACTCCTGGTCGAGGGCGGCTTCCAGCGAGTCGAGGCGGGCCGCGCGGCGCAGCGACGCCAGCGTCGCCTTGACGGCCGAAGGGGACTTGGCCAGCAGCGTCTCGGCGGCTTCCTTGGCCGCGGGTTCGCCGCACGAGAAGAGCCGGTCGACGATCTCCTCGACCGTGTCGGCGCCGTAGCAGGCGTCGATCCACGGCCGTTCCGCGGCGAGCGCGCCCTCGGGGGCCGGACGGGCATGCCGGGCGACCGCGTCGAGCGCCGGTTCCCGGGCGAGGTCGGCGAGCAGCTCCGGCAGCGAGGCCCACGGGACGAAGTGATCGGCGAGTCCGCACAGCACCGCGTCGGCGCCCCCGGCCGGCAGACCGGTCAGGGCGAGATGGGTGCCGAGACCACCCGGCGCGCGGGACAGCAGGAACGTGCCGCCGACATCGGGGACCAGGCCGATGGAGACCTCGGGCATCGCGACCCTCGACCGTTCGGTGACGACGCGGACGGCGCCGTGCGCGGACAGGCCGACGCCGCCGCCCATGACGATGCCGTCCATGAGGGCGACGTAGGGCTTCGGGTAGTGCGCGATACGGGAGTCGAGGCGGTACTCGGCACGCAGGAACGCCTCGGACGCGGTGTGGTCGCCGCTGCGGGCGTCGGCGTGGAAGAGGCGGATGTCGGCGCCGGCGCACAGCCCGCGCTCCCCCGCCCCGTCGAGCACGACGGTCCGGACGGCGGGGTCGTGCTCCCAGGCGTCGAGCGCCGCGGCCACGCCGTCGATCATGGCGGGGGTCAGGGCGTTCAGCGCCTTCGGCCGGTTGAGGGTGATGCGGGCGGCGTGTCCGTCGACGACGGTGAGCACGGGGGCGGCGTCGGGGGTCAACACGAGTCCTTCCGGTGAAGATCACGGCTGGCCCATCTGTATCACCCCCGCGTCGGGCGGCGGCCGGGCGTCCCCTGCTCGCGTCGGCGCGAGGTCACCCGGTGCCGGGCGGCCCGCCGGCGTCGAAGGTCTCCAGCAGGACGTCGACGACCTCGTCCACCCCGGCGTCGGCCAGTTCGTCGAAGGCGCCGGAGTGCCGGGCCAGCAGCACCCCGGAGACCGCCGCGACCAGGATGTCGGCGCGCAGTCCCGGGCGGTCGCGGCCCTCGCGGGTGAAGCGGTCCCGCAGCGGCTCCACCAGGCGGTCGTGCAGGGCCGCCCGGGTGGCCTCCTGTGCCGCGGCGTCGCTCAGCGGTTCGACGGCGACCCGCAGCAGCGGCACCGGGCCGCGCCGCTGCGCCCGCCGGGCCACCTCGCGCAGGCGGGGTTCGGTGAGCAGGTCGTCCGGGCGGTCGTCGCCGTGCTCGGCCCGGAGCACCTCCACGTACAGCAGCGGCTTGCTGCCGAAGTAGCGGGCGATCAGGGACGGGTCGACGCCTGCCCGTTCGCCGATCTCGCGGATGGTGGTCCGGTCGTAGCCCCGCTCGGAGAAGAGCGCGGTGGCCGCCGTCAGCAGGGCCTCCCGGCTGCGGGCGGAGTTGCGCGGCGTGCTCATGGGCGGGCCTGCGCGGACGGCGCCGGGTCGGCCGCCACGGCGGGTGCCGCCTGGACCGCGGCGACGACGGACGGGCGCGGCCGGGGGCCACCGCGGGTGAGGGCGACGGCGATGACGCCGGTGATCGCGAAGGCGGCGCAGCCGACGAGGCCCGCGGTGCGGTAGCCGTCGTTGGCCGGCAGGCTCGCGCCGGGTGCGGTGGCCGCTTGCAGGATGACGGCGCTCAGGGCGCTGCCGGTCGAGTATCCGATGTACTTCACGACCTGATTGAAACTCATCGCGCTGCCCGTTTCGCTCGCGGGCACTCCGGCGACGATCAGGCCGGGGGTGACCGCGAAGGTGACGCCGACGCCGAGTCCGGCCAGCGCCATCATGGTGCCGATGCCCCACAGGCTGGAGCGGGCGAGGAGGAAGCAGACGAGGGAGCCGAGCGAGAGCAGGCAGCCGAGCGGGAGCATCCGGCCGGGGGTGGCCGCGCTGCCGAGCATCCGGACCAGACGCCCAGTGAGGAGGCTCGCGGCCGAGAACGGCACGAGGAGCAGCCCGGTGACGACGATGGAGGCGGAGAAGCCGTATCCCGCGGAGGTCGGGGTCTGCACGTAGCGGGTGACCAGGGCGATGAGGAGGTACGTGCCGACTCCGCCGACCATCGTGGTCAGGTTGGCGACGAGCACGCCGCGGTCCTTCACGAGGCGGACCCGCACCAGGGGGTGGGTGCTGCGCAGCGAGTGGGCGATCCAGCCGCCCAGCAGGACGACGGCCGCGCCGGCCAGCGCGAGCAGCCCCGCCGAGGTCCAGCCCCAGCGTTCCCCTTCGGCGAGCGTCAGCAGCAGGGCCGCCATGCCGCCGGTGAGCAGCAGCGCGCCGGGGACGTCCATCGGGACGCTGGGGCGGTGCGGGGCGCGGGGCACGACGATCAGCGCGGCGGTCAGGGCCGCGGCGGCGGTGGCGGCCGCGAACCAGAAGCCCGCGTACATGCCCAGGTACTCGGCGAACATGCCGGTGATCGGATAGCCGAGTCCGATCCCCGCGGCGGTGGTCAGGGAGAGGGTCGCCACCGCGGAGCGGGCCCGGGTGTCGGGCAGCGCGTCCCGGGCGGTGGCGATGGCGAGCGGGACCAGTCCCATGCCCACGCCCTGCAGGGCCCGGCCCACCAGCAGGCAGGCGAACCCGGCGGGAAGGGCGGCGAGGACGCTGCCGACGAGGACGAAGCCGAGCCCGCCGAGGATGACCCGCTTGCGGTGCGGGCCGTCGCCGAGGCGTCCCATCACCGGCGTCGCCACGGCGCCGACGAGCATCGTCACCGTGAGCGCCCACTGCGCGGTGGACACGGACACGTGGTCCTCGGCGGCGATGGTCGGGATCAGCGGGGCGCCGAGGCTGCTGACGACGGCCACGAGCATGCCGAGGGAGACGAGGACGGGCACCAGGGCCCGCGGGTGGCGGAGCGCGGGTGCCGCCGTGTCGGGGGTGGACACGGACGCCGGTATGGAGGGCTGCAAGGAGGCTTCCCATTCTTGTCATCAATCGATGTCATTGCATGATGACATGGCGGCGGCGCCGCCCTCGCCGGTCACCGCCGTGATCCCTGCCTCAGTGCCCGCGCGGCGCGGCTATCCGGCGTCGTAGACGTCCTTGACCTTGACCTCGGTGACGCCGCGGCCCTCGGGGAAGACCGTGCGCCAGTCGCCGATGACATGGAGTTCGTCGGTGCCCATCGCGCGGACGACGGTGAGGCCCTCGTCGTGGGCCTTGAGGGCCTTCATCCACAGGTTGGCGAAGGCCTGCGAGCGGATGAGGTGCATCCAGTCCGGGCGGTACAGCTCCCGGTTGTAGTTCGACTCCCCCATCGTGGAGACGAACTTGGAGTACATCGCCTTCACGTACTCCAGGGTCACCTCGTCGCCCTCGGCGATGGCCGTGTCCCGGGCGTCCTTCAGCGCGATGCGGAACTTCTCCAGGAGACCTTCCGTGGCTCCGGAGGTGAACGACTCGTGGATCTCGGGCGGTTCGCACAGCCCGTACTTCGGCCCAGAGAGCCTCTGGAGCAGCCGCAGGGTCGGCTCGGTGACCCACAGCGGGCCGGGCTCGTCGCGCTGCCCGATCGGGTTCGGCAGCACGTCGTCGTGGCCCCAGTGCGGCGGCGTGATCAGGTGGATGCCGGCACGGCGACGGTCGTGGCCGAAGCCGGTGGAGTGCTCCAGCTGCCCCAGCGGAAGATGGGTCTTCAGGGCGGAGAGGTACGCGCCGTTGATGTCGAGGGCGGTCACCTCGTGCTCGCCCGGCGGCAGTTCGGGCCGGGTCCACTTGGGTCGGGCCTCCCACACCTGGTCGGCGCCGCGCGAGGTCTGCTTCTTCAGTACGTCCGGCATCCAGGGATGTGCGATCACGTCGTAGCGGCCGCCCTTGCGGGTGGCGTCCAGCAGCGCCATCGCGTCCGGGATCGCCTTCTTCACCAGCGCTTCCGTCGCCGCCGCGACATCGCCGCCGTGGTCGGCGAGTGCCGCACGGACGGCGGCGCCGATCAGAGCGGCCGGTTCGTCTCCGGAGCGGGGCGCCCGCCGGGCGTGCGGCCCGGTGCCGCGGGCTGCCGGGGGACGAGGGCCGGCCTTCAGCGGTGTCCCGGGTGCGGGGCTCCCGCAGTCGGCGGGGTCGAGGTGCTGGGGGAAACCGGCGACGCGCCGACCGGCCGGCTCCCCGCACAGCACGCAGGGTTCCGGCGCCGCCAGTGTCTCGACGTCGTCGTCCGCGGGGGCGGACCCGGCCGGGGGAAGCGGTTCCCCGTCGCTCGGGCCTGGCTCCTCGGGCGCCGCACCCGTCGGCTCGTCGGCCGAGGTGAGCTTGGTGGCCAGCCCCTCCAGCAGATACGCGTACCGCGTGCGCGTCTCCCCCGCCGGGTCGCGTCCCGCCTCCCAGGCGGCCACCGTCGACGCGCTCACCCCGAGCGCGCGGGCCACCTGCACCTTCGAAAGGCTTGCCTGTTCGCGCAGTTCACGCCGTACTCGCGGCTCGGGAAGGTCCGCCTCGGGGGTGACGGACGCGAGGAGCGAGTCGATCGCGTCGAAGTCCTTCACTCGTCGCCCTCCTTTCCGCCCGCCCGCTTGGCCCGGCGCCGCTCGGCGAGCGCCGGGGTGACGATCTCCTTCACCCGCTGCTCGCCCCAGCCGGTGATCTGTGCGGCGCGCCCGATCCGTCCGTGGACCGGCCTGCCCGTGACCGGGTCCCTGGCCAGGAAGGCGCGCAGCGCGGCGGCGACACGGTCCTCCGTGGCCCTCAACGCCTCGACCGCCCTGGCGAGTTCCTGTTCCGCATCCACATTCGTCACCATTTGATCATGGCATTCTCCGTGACGGGATTCAATTTCATGACGGTGCCGGATTTCACGAGCCGGGAGGAACGGACCGCTTGGGTCCCGCCGGTACGGGGTACCAGGGGTCCATGATCACCGACACCTCCACACCCTCCGGCGGCTACACCCGGCCGGACATCGACGTACCGGCTCTCACCCGGGTGCTCGACGGCGAGTACGCCGAGATCCGCGAGCTGGTGCGGACGAACCTCGTGAAGCACGCCTCCGTCCTCGAAGAGGCCGAGGAACTCGACTTCGAGGCCTTCCGGGAGCGGGTGCGCGAGCTCGCCGTCGCGCTGGCGGCGACGGGGCAGACGGGCATGGGCTTTCCGAAGGAGTACGGGGGTGGCGGTGACATCGGCGCGTCGATCGCCGCGTTCGAGACCCTCGCGTTCGGAGATCTGTCGCTGCTGGTGAAGGTGGGGGTGCAGTTCGGCCTGTTCGGAGGCGCGATCCTGCACCTCGGTACCGAGCGCCACCACCGTGCCCTCCTGCCGGATCTGATCACCGGCAAGCTGCTGGGCTGCTTCGCGATGACCGAGACCGGGCACGGCTCGAACGTCCAGGCGCTCGGCACGGTGGCGACCTACGACGCGGAGAGCCAGGAGTTCGTCATCACCACGCGGGGCGAGGCCGCCCGCAAGGACTACATCGGGAACGCCGCCCGCCACGCGGAACTGGCCGTCGTCTTCGCGCAGCTCGACGTGGGCGGCCGGGCCGAGGGCGTGCACGCCTTCGTCGTGCCGGTCCGGGTCGACGGCGCACCGGCTCCCGGGGTCCGCATCGAGGACGACGGCCGCAAGATGGGGCTCAACGGCGTCGACAACGGCCGGATCAGCTTCGACGGCGTGCGGGTGCCGCGGGAGGCGCTGCTCAACCGGTTCGCCGACGTCACCCCGGAGGGCGTCTACGAGAGCCCCATCGAGAACCCGGGCCGCCGTTTCTTCACCATGCTCGGCACGCTGGTCCAGGGCCGGGTCAGCGTCGGCGGCGGCGCGATCAACGCGGCGAAGGTGGCTTTGGCGATCGCCACGAAGTACGCCGTGCGCCGCCGTCAGTTCGACGCGGCCCCGGACACCGAGGAACAGCTGCTCCTCGACTACGGGATGCACCAGCGTCGTCTGCTCCCGCTGATCGCCCGCACCTATGCCCTGCACTTCGCCCAGGACGTGGTCCGCACCCAGCTCCACGAGGTCTTCTCGGGAGAGACGGACGACGAGCAGGCGCGGCGCGAGCTGGAGTCGCGGGCCGCCGGGACGAAGGCGCTCGGCACCTGGCACGCCACGCGCACGATCCAGGAGTGCCGCGAGGCGTGCGGCGGCGCCGGCTATCTCGCCGTCAACCGGTTCGCCGCCCTCAAGGCCGACAGCGACGTCTTCACCACGTTCGAGGGCGACAACCACGTGCTCCTCCAGCTCGTGGCCAAGGGGCTCCTCACCAACTACGCGCACGAGTTCGAGGACATGGACCAGCTCGGCATGGTGCGGTTCGTCACCGGCCAGGCCGTCGAGACGGTCATCGAGAAGACCTCGGTGCACAAGCTCCTGGAGCGCGTCCGCGACCTGCTGCCCGGCGGTGACGAGTGGGACCAGGAGGCCGGTCTGCTCGACTCGGAGTACCAGCTCGCCATGGTCCGCTTCCGTGAGGAGCACATGCTCGCCGGTCTGGCCCGCCGCCTCAAGCGCGGGATGGAGCAGGAGCGCGAGCCGGGCGCCGTCTTCTCCCATGTCCAGGACCACGTCATCGCGGTGGCGCGCGCCCACGTCGAGCGGCTGGTCCTGGAGGCGTTCGTCGAGCGGCTGCGCACTCTGCCCGACGACGACAACAAGGTCGCGCTCGGGCTGCTGTGCGACCTCTTCGCGCTGTCCACGATCGAGGCCGACCGCGCGTGGTTCATGGAGCACGGCCGGCTCACCGTCCAGCGCTCCAAGGCGATCAGTCGTGAGATCAACGGCCTCTGCCGCAAGGTCAGGCCGCTCGCCGTCGACCTCGTCGACGCCTGGGGCATCCCGCAGGAGATGCTGCGCTCGCCCGACCTGGTGGCCTGATCCCGGCGGCGGAGCGCTCGGCTCCGCCTCTTCCTCCTGTGGCTGAGGTGACACCGGGCCGCTTCCGGGTACACGGGTCCCCGATCCGCACGGGATCTTCACAGGAGGGGACCAGACATGCGAAGACTCATCGGCTTATGGCGGCGCGTCGCGACCGGGGTCGGGCTCACCCTGCTGCTGGCCGCGGCGGTCGCCACCGTGCCCACTCCCGCGGCCGCCGCGAGCGCGGGCACCGCGCCGGTCACGTCCTTCAGCTACACCAGCAGCCCCGGCGACTTCATCGGCCAGGGCCGCAGCGGCACGTTCACCGCTCCGCAGGACGGCATCTCCGCCCTCAACCCCGTCGAGGTCGATCCGGGCCTCATCCGGGTCTTCGTCTCCGACGGCGACACCGACTGGATGATCGAGTTCGCGGGTGCCCAGGGCGAGTTGCTGACCCCCGGGGTCTACCGCGACGCCGAACGCGCCGCCTTCCGCACCGGACGCTCGCCGGGCCTCGCGGTCACCGGCAACGGGCACGGCTGCAACGAGGTGTACGGCGATTTCACGGTGCACCAGGTCGCGCACGACGCGGACGGCCAGGTGACCCTGCTGGACGCCACCTTCACCCAGCACTGCGAGACCGCGGACGCCCCGCCGCTCAAGGGCCGCGTCAAGTACCGCGCGCAGCCCCTCTCGTACGGCTACACCAGTGATCCCGGCGACCACGTGGGCAACGGCACCACGGGCTCGTACACGGGGGCGACGAGCACGTTCGGCGTGCGCGGGACGGACCGGACCATCGAGTACACCGCCTCGGGGAAGCGGGCCACCTGGTCGGTGCGACTGGAGCCGCCGGAGGGCGAGAAGTTCGTCGTCGGCAAGGTCTACCGGGCCGAACGGTTCAGGGGGCAGGGGATCGCGGCCCTGGACGTCGACGGCCTGAAGCGCGGCTGCAACACCCTCACCGGGGAGTTCAGGCTGACCCGGCTGGTCACCGACCGCGCCACCGGCGAGGTGACCGCGTTCGCGGCGACGTTCGTGCAGCACTGCGAGGACGCGGAACCTGCGCTGCGCGGAACCGTGCACTACTTCGCCTGAGGTGAGCGGGTGCGGGTATGGGCGTCACGGGCACCGTTCTCGTCCTCCCCCGCACCCGTTCCGTCCGCTCAGACCAGTCCGGTGACCGTCACCGTGACGTGGGCCGGGGCGGCCTGCTCCGGAAGGGCCGCCGCGAGGTGCTCCTCGGCCGCGCGGCGGGCGGCGCGGGCGACGTCCACGGTGCGGGCCCGTCCGCGCGCGACGAGCTGGATCTCGACGTGCCAGGGTCCGGTGCCGTCGGCGGGCCCGGTCAGCCGTACGCCTGCCGATGACGGAACCGGATCCGCGGGCTCCGGGCGGGACAGCGCGGTGCGCAGCCGGCCGGCGAGGCCGGGCTTGAGGAAGGCGACGTCGGGCAGGTCCGCCACGGCCCGGGCGATGCCCTCGGAGAGAGTGCCGGGCACGGTGAGCCGGGTCATCGTCCGCCGCCTTCCTGATCGTCGGTGCTGTCGGTGAGGTCGGTGAGGTCGGTGACACGGATGTCCACCGACGCGATCTCCATGCCGAGCCGCCGGTCCGCCGCGTCCCGTACCCGGGCACGGACGTCCTCCGCGAGGTCCGGGAGGTGGGCGTCGGCCGGTGCGTGGATCTCCAGGCGGACCTCGACACGGTCGGCGCCCGCACCGTCGGCGGGCCGCAGCCGGCAGGAGCCGGCCTGGACGCCGGCCACCGACTCGGCCGCCTCCCGCAGGGTCCGGGCCGCCACCGCCTCCATGACCCACAGGTCCTCGTCCGGCCCGCCGAGCGGCAGCGGGCGACCGGGACGCAGTTCGAGGCGGACGACGTCCATGACCCGCCGGGTCAGCGTCGACGCGTCGTACCCGGCGTCCACGGGCTCCTCGCGCAGCTCCCGGACCGCGCTCTCCAGCCGGTCGAGGTCACCCACGGCCTCCTGGCAATGGGGGCAGGTGCGCAGGTGGGGATCGTCGGACTGCTCCTCCCACGACTCCCAGACCCAGGACAGCGGCCGGCCGCAGGCGAGCCGCTCGTCGTCCGCCAGGTCGTCGTGCGGGTTGGGCGGTTCTGTGTGAGCGGTCATCGCCAGGCCCCCATCGCTTGTGTCAGACAGCGTCGTGCACGGAAGACGCGGGCGCGGACAGCCTCCTGGCTGATACCGACCGCGTCCGCGATGAATTCGTAGGACCGGCCGTCCAGTTCGCGCAACACCCAGCAGGCGCGCTGTTCGGCCGACAGCTGGTCGAGGGCCCGGCTCAGTTCGCGTACCGCGTCGCGTCCCTCGGCGATCCGGGCCGGTGACACCGCATGCTCGGGCGCGGCCACCTCCCCCGCCGACTCCAGGGGTGCGGCGGGCCGGCGGCCGCGCAGGACGTTGAGGCAGCGGTTGGTGACGATGCGGTACGTCCAGGTGCCGAAGGATGCCTGGCCCTGGAACTCGGGCAACCGCCGCCAGGCGCTGATGAGGGCGTCCTGCACGGCGTCCTCGGCCTCCGTACGGGTACCGAGCAGGCGGGTCGCGAGCCGGATCAGCGCAGGGGCGTGACGTTGCACGAGGGCCGCGAAGGCGTCCTCGTCCCCTTCGGCGGCTCGGGCCACCAGAAGGGTGTCGTCCCTCGCGCCCCTGCCGTCCGGCAGTGCGGTGTCGATGCGGGCGCCCGCCACTGGGCGGCTCCTCTCGTTTCGTCCTGCTGGTTGGACACACCCGGGCGGCGTTCTGTTACGCGGCATTTTCGGGCAGGTCGGCGCCGGTCGCCGGTTCCGTCCGGCGCGGCGGAGAAAGATTCTTCGCTCCGCCGCGTCACAGATGCGGCGGAGGCGGGTCTATCGGAGCAAGCGCAACCGAACAGCCAGTGATCCGTGACAGGAAGAAGGCCACATCATGACCACCAGCACGCAGACCGCGCCGGCCGCCAAGGACGTCCCGGCGGTGCGCACGGGGCCGTCGGTGCGCACCACGGCGGTCTCCGGCGGAGCCACCGGAGCCGACCAGCCCGCCGCGGACCGCGGCAGGACCTCCATCGCGGATGTCGTCGTGGTGAAGGTGGCCGGCATCGCGGCACGGGAGATCCCCGGGGTCCACGACATGGGCGGGGGTCTGTCGCGCACCATCGGCGCGGTGCGCGACCGGGTGCCGGGCGGCCGTCCGAACGTGGGCCGCGGGGTGAAGGTCGAGGTCGGCGAGCGGCAGACCGCCATCGATCTGGACCTCGTCGTGGAGTACGGCGTCCCGATCACGGACGTGGCGCGCGACGTGCGCGAGAACGTCATCTCCGCGGTCGAGCGCGTCACCGGCCTGGAGGTCGTCGAGGTGAACGTGACGATCAACGACGTCCACCTGCCCGAGGACGACTCCGAGGCCCCGGCCGTGGACTCCCGCGTGGAGTGACCGGTCCGCGTGCACAGCAGTCGGCGACCGGTGACCGGCGCGTGAGAACGCCGGGCGAGAGGGGATGGAAGTGGCAGTGAACAGGGCGTTCGCCGGGATGGCCGCCGGCATGGCACTGGCCTTCGCGGGGTACTTCGGGGGCTTCGGGGCGTTCCTGCTCGTGGCCGCGCTCGGCGGTCTGGGAGCCGCGGCGGGCCACTGGTCCGACGGCGGCGGCCGCCTCCAGGACCTGCGTGACGCCTACGAGCGGAGCCGTCGATGACCACGGCCGCCGGGCGGGGCACGACGGTCGTGTCCGAGCGGGCGGTGCGCAAGATCGCCGAGCGGGCCGCCGTCGAGGCGGTACCGGCGGGCGCCCGTCGCGGAGAGGACACGGCGAAGGGGTCGGCGACCGTGCGCGGGCGACGTGCGGACGTCGCGCTGGAGGTCGCCCTCCCCTGCCAGGCGTCCCTGTCCGACACGGTCCGCCGGGTGCAGTCCCATGTCGCGGACCGCACCCGGGAGCTGACGGGACTGCATGTCGACGCCCCGCGCGTCGGGGTCACCGCGCTGCTCCCCGCGCGGCCCGGATGGAGCGCCCCGCTGCCCGACGCGCAGCTGTCCGGCGGGCGGACGCCGCTGCGGTGGTGGTCGCCGCGCAGGCTGCCGACGGGCCTGTGCACACTGGCCCTCACCGCGCTCTGCGGCGCCCTCGCGCTCGATCTCGTCCTGGTGCACCTCGCCCACCGTCCCGCCGCGCCGTGGCGCACGGAGTCCGTGCACTGGCTGACGGGGCACGGCTCCGCCGATCCGGCCGTGCGCATGGGGGCCGTTCTGCTCGCCGTGCTCGGTATCGGAATGATCTTCCTGGCGCTCGCACCGGGCCGTCGGGGGCTGCTCACCGTGTCGTCGTCCGATCCACGGGTGCGGGCGGCCGTGGACCGGGCGGCGGTCGCGCTGCTGGTGCGCGACGCGGTGAGCGATGTGCCCGGCATCGGGCCGGTGCGGGTCCGGGTGCGGCGTCGGCGTGCCGCGGTCCGGGCCCGGCTCGCCTTCGGCCCGCGGGACACGGCGCGGGACGCGGTGCGGGAGGCGGCACGCGCGGTGCTGGACGGATGTGACCTGAGGCGCCCGCTGAAGCTCCGGGTCCGGGTCCGCCCGGACGAGTCCTGGGAACCCGCCGGTACGGAGCGGCTCCCGGCGCCGGACACACGTGTCGAAGGAGAGGTCAGCTGATGCCCCGTAGCCGTACGATCCTCAACCGGCTCGTGCTCGCCGTGCTCGGCGCGGTGCTGCTCGCGGCGGCCGTCCGGCTGTCGGCGGGCGGGGCGACATGGGCCCCCGATCTGCCGGGACGGTGGCACCTTCCCGGTCCGCACACCCCGGTCGTGCCGGCCGGCCGGCTCGCCACGCTGCGCGAGCAGGGCTGGTGGACGCCGACCCTCATGGCGGTGTCGATCGTCGCGACGCTGCTCCTCGCCTGCGTGAGCCTGCGCCAGCTGGGCAGCGGATTCCGCCGTCTGGTGCCGCTGCCCGCGCCGCACAGCGGTCTGCGGACCCGGGCGCTGGAGGACGCACTCGTCCGCGGGGCGACGGCCGTCGACGGGGTCGCGGGGTGCCGGGCCCGTATCCGGGTGCGGCGACAGCGGTTGGATGTCGTCCTGCGGGTACGACTTCGGGAGGACACCTCTCCGCACACCGTGCTGCCTGCCCTGACCGGCCTCGCGCACGACACGGAGACCGTGCTCAGCCCGTACCGTTTCCGGACCCACATCCGGTTCACCAGCCGCTCTCACCGAAGGCCTCATGTCCGCTGAACCCCACGCCTCCGCCGGCCGCCCGCGCTCGTTCACAGCGAGATGGCGGGCCGCCCGCATTCCCCCGGAGTGGCGCGCCGCTCTGCGGCGCACACCCCTCTCGATGTGGCGCGACGACGTGTCGGACTACGCGGCCGCCCTCACCTACTACGCGATCCTCGCCGTGCTGCCCTCGCTGCTGGTCACCGCCATCGGGTTCAGCCTGATCAGTCCGGGCACGGCGGAGGCCTTCGTCGCCCATGTCACCGCCTACGCGCCGGCGGAGTCGGGCACACAGCTCCACGACGTGCTGTCCCGGACCCTGCGGGGCGGCACGGCCGCGTGGACCCTGCTGATCGCCGGCCTGGTGAGCGGCCTGTGGTCCGCGTCCAGCTACCTCGCGGTGTTCCGCCGCGCGCTGCACCGCATGCACCGGGTGGCGGACCACCGCTCGCCCTGGCACAAGGCCCACCGCATCCTGATCACCGCGCTGGCACTGCTCGGCCTGCTGGTGCTGAGCTCCCTCGTGCTGCTGCTGACCGGGCCCGTCGCCGAGAGTCTCGGCCGCACCCTCGGGTTCGGCACCGAGGCCGCCTGGGCATGGAGTCTGCTGCGCTGGCCCATGCTGCTGGGGGTGGTCGCCCTGCTGGTCGTCATCGTCTTCCACACCGGCCCGGTCGCGGCCCGGGTGCGCGGCCACAGCATTCCCGGCGGCATTCTGGCGTCGGCCCTGTGGCTCGTCGTCTCCGCCGGGTTCGCCCTGTACGCGTCCGTGCTGAGCACGTACAGCAGGCTCTACGGGTCCCTCGCCGGTGCCGTGGTCTTCCTGATCTGGCTGTGGCTGTCGAATCTGGCACTGCTCGCCGGTGCGCAGTTCACGGCCGAGCTCACCGCGCAGGAGCGGCGGACCGACGGCTGACCCGCGCCGGGCCGGGGCGCGCGGGGCAAGCTGCATGCGAACTGCCTGTTGCCGCGCGGCGCCGTCCGGTGGGATGGGATCCACGACGAGAGGGCTCCCCGTGTGCGGTCGGGAGTTTTCGGTGTCCTGGAACAGGGAGCGCCCATGAACACCCGGATCGACACCTTGTCCGCAGCGGGGCCTGAGTTCGGCCGCCGCACCCGGCAGCCCGTCGGCGCACCGGGCCACGCCCCGGCGGGGCCGGGCCGGCTCATCGGCCGCGAGACGCATCTGGCGCGACTGCGGTCGTTCGTGCGGGAGGCCTCTTCGGGCGGGGCGGCCAGAGTGATCCGCGGCGCGGCGGGGTCGGGCAAGTCGGAGCTGCTGGAGGCGGGCGTCGCCCTGGGGGCGGCCGCGGGGATGTCCGTCCTGCGCTGCGCGGGTGTGCGGGGCAGCACCCCGTCGGATCTGTCGGGCTTGCTGCAGATGCTGTGGCCCCTGCTCGGGGACGCGCGTCTGCCGTCGGACAGCGGACACCTGGGGGCGCTCGAGGAACTGCTGGTCGACGGTGCGCCCGGTCGGCGGGACCGGGCCCGGCTGCCGTTCACCGTGCTGAGGGTCCTGGAGTCGGTCGGCGTCGCGCGGCCGCTGCTGATCGCGGTCGACGACTGGGACGCGCTGGACTCCCCCAGCGCCGACGTGCTCACGTTCATCGCCCGCCGCGTCGACCGGCATCCCCTGGGGCTGCTGATGACGTCCCGTGCGCATCCCGCGGGCCCCCTGCTTCCGACGGGTCTCCCGGAGCTGTCCCTCGATCCCATGACCCCGGCCGAGTCCGCCGCGCTGCTCGCGGCGCGGCGGCCCGGGCACGATCCGCAGGCGGTGCGCGACCTGATGGCGCGGGCCGCCGGGAACCCGTTGGCGCTCCTCGAACTCCCCGCCCGCTCCGAGGACCCGTTCCCCCATCTGCCCGCCTCCTCCGACCGGCTGGCGGCAGCGCTGGCCCCGGGAGCGGCGCGGCTTCCGTCGGCGACGCGCGATCTGCTCCTGGTGGCGGCGCTGCATCCGACGGCGGACATCCCCCTGCTGCTGTCGGCGGCGTCCCGGATGCGGGGCGGCGACCCGCTCGGCTTCTCCGTCGTGGCGCCCGCCGAGCGGCAGGGCCTCGTCGTCTTCGACGGCACACGCCTTGAGTTCACCCATCCCGCGGTGGCCGGCGCCGTCGCGCACGGCACGGGCCGAGCGCACTGCCGTCGCGCGCACGCGGCGCTCGCCGCGGAACTCACCCGGGACTCGGTGCGGCAGCTGTGGCACCTGTCCCAGTCCGTGGAGGACCTCGATCCACGACTCGCCGCCCGCCTGGAGGACGCCCACCGCTCCGCCCTGCGGCAGAACGAACCGGCGATGGCGCTGCGCCTGCTGCGGCGCGCGGCCGCTCTGTACAGCGCGCCGGAGGACCAGGGGCGCTGCCTGCTGCGGGCCGCCCAGTTGGCCCAGGGCGCCGGGTGGACACGCACGTCCCGGACGCTGGCACGCCGCGCGCTCGACCATCCGCTCGGACCGCTCGGCTCCCTGTACGCCGAGACGCTGACACGGCTCGACGGCGACGGCCCGACGGTGGACCCCGACGACTGGCCGCGGCCGGTGGGGGCGGACGAGACGGACAGCGCCCTGGAACTCGCCCACCTCGTCGCGCCGCACCTCACCGACGACCGGGAGCGGGCGGACGCGCTCCTCGGCTACCTGGACGCTCTGCCGTCGGACGTCGCCCGCGATCCGCGTCTGCTGCACGCCATGGCGAGCGCGGCGCCGGTCCGGCGGGCCGCCACGGTCCTCGCACGGCTGACATCCCGGGACTCTGACATCGTTGCCATTCGTGATCTCGAACGGCTGGGAGAGGCGGCGCTGCGCGCCGGCGCACCGCTCGAGGCGCTGGATCTGCACCGGCAGGCCGAGCGGCTGTGTCTGTTCCACGGCCTGTCCGACCGGCTGCCCGCCACCGTGCTCTGGCAGGGGCTCGCGCACCTGGTGACGGGTGACTGGGAGCAGGCCGAGACGGCGTTCCGCAGGTCGCGCGAGGAGGCGGAGCGGAACGCGCTGAGCGACGACGCGGCCGGGGCGGAGATCCTCGAACGCCTGACGCGTGCGCTGCGTACGGGCACGGTGGCGGAGCCGGTCGACGCCGGCGCCCTCGCCGCGGGCCGGCGGCCGGTGAGCGCGCTGGACGAGATCGTCGCCGTCGGCACCGGATGGGCACAGGTCGAGAGCGGTGACGTGGCCGCCGGTCACGCCACTCTCTCGCGCCTCCTCGCCGATCCCGCACGCTGCACCCCGGCCCTGTTCGCTCTCGTGGTGTTCGCGGAGGCGGCGGCCGCGGTGAACGCGGCCGGGACGGCCCGCACCCGCCTGCTCGCGCTGGAACGGGACCTGGGGCCGGAACGGGCCCCGCTCGTCGCGGTCGAACTGGCCGTCGCGCAGGCGATCCTGGCGGACGACGAGAGCGCGGCGGCCCTGTACGAGCGGGCCTTCCGCATGGATCTGGCGCACCGGCCGTTCCTCGAGGCGTCGTTGCGGCTGGCGCACGGGCGGTGGCTGCGGCGCCGGCACGAGTTCACCGACTCCCGCGTGACGTTGCGTCAGGCGGCGGCCACGTTCGCCATGATGGGGGCGGAGGCCCGGGTCTCGCGCATCACCGAGGAGCTACGGGCGTCGGGGCAGCGGACGGACTCCGCCACGGCGGGCGGCGCGCGCCCCGCCCCGGCGGCCGGGCTGCTCAGCGCGCAGGAGCTGCGGATCGCCCGGCTCGCGGGGCGGGGTCTGTCCAACCGGCAGATCGGCCAGGAGCTGGGACTCTCCCCGCGCACGATCGGCGCCTACCTCTACCGGATCTTTCCCCGGCTCGGTGTGACGGCGCGGTCCCAGTTGTCGGGAGTGCTGCGGTCGGCCGAGGAGCACGCCGAGGCGTGAACCCGTACGCGCGCGGAGGCCGCCAGTGTGCGGTAGGTGGACGGAGGAACGGAACCGGTTGCCACTTGGTCAGTGCAGGTCTGTTCGCTGCGCGAGCTGGGCGCGGGAGCTGACACCCAGTTTGGGGAAGATCTGGTAGAGGTGTGAGGCCACGGTGCGGGCGGACAGGTGGAGTTGTTCGCCGATGGCGCGGTTGGTCAGGCCGTCGGCGGCCAGGCGGGCGATGGTGAGCTGTTGTGGGGAGAGGGCCGCGGCCGGGCTGTCCTGGCCGGGCGGCGTGTCGGTGCGGCCGGCGGCGCGCAGTTCCGAGGCGGCGAGGTCGGCGCGGGAGGTGGCGCCGAGGGACCTGAAGAGGGACTCGGCGACGGTGAGGGGTGCGCGGGACTCGACGACGCGGCGGCGGCGCCTGAGCCACACCCCGTGGTTCAGGCGGGTCATGGCGTGCAGGAGCGGCCAGCGGGCGATGTCGCCGTCGAGGGCCGCGCGGTGGCGGGCTTCCGCCTCCTCGTCCGGGGCGAGGGCCGCGTCGGCGTAGGCGAGGATCTGCCGGAGCAGCGGTGCCCGTCCGCCGCCGGTGCGGTCGGCGATCTCCTTGACGACGGTTCTGGCGTCCTCGGTCTCGCCCGCGGGCAGGGCGGCTTCGACGAAGAAGGCCAGGCCCCAGAACTGCTGGAACGAGTACGGCGTGGTCAGCCGGGTGAACGAGGACCGCAGTTGGGTGTAGGCGTCGGCGTAGCGTCCCGATCCGGACGCGGTCAGTACGCGGGTGAGGGTGGCGAGGTTGAGGTGCTGGCCCTGTGCGAGGTGCCGGGAGGCTCCCTCGATGGCGGCCGCGTGTTCCAGTGCCTGGTCGTGGTGGCCCTGGAGCGCTTCGATGAGGCCGAGGGCGCCGGTGGCACGGGCCGCGTAGTTGTCGAGGCGCAGCCGGACGGCGACGGTGCGGGCCTCCTCGGCCATGTCGTGCGCGGTCCGCCACTGCGTGCCGAGCCAGATCTCGCCGAGGGCGCGGGCACCGAGGATGTGCGGGAGCCGTCCGTGGCGTCCGGTGGCCCGGGCGGCTCGTTCGGCGGCTTCGAGGAGTTCACCGGCACGTTCGAGGTCGCCGGTGAGGTGGGCGACCTGGCCGAGGATGAGCTGTTCGTCTGGGGTGGGCGGTTCCGATACGCGCAGGGGTGTGTGGCTGATCGAGAGCGGGTCGGTGAGGGCCAGGGCGGCGAGTTCGCGTGGCTGCCAGGGCGGGGTGCGCAGTTCCTTCAAGGTGGCGACGACCAGGTCGCGTTCGGGGGTGGCGGCCTGTTCCCACCAGCAGCGGCCGGCGGCCGCGTGCAGGAGTTTCCGGGCGAGTGCCGGATGACCGGCGGCCACCGAGCGCGCGGCGGCGCAGAGTTGGCCGATCCGTTCGGCGCCGACCGGGGGGTTTCCGGGCAGGAGGTCGTGGAGCCACAGGAGCATGGCCCGGCCGAGGTCGCCGAGTTCGGCGGGGTCGATCCCGCGGGCGTACTGCCGGGCCTGTTCACCGAGGCCGTAGTGGCAGGCCAGTTCGGCGGCGCGCAGCAGTCGGCCCGCCCGGTGCTCGGGGTCCGGGGAGAGCCGTGCCGCGGTCTCCAGCACGGCGAGCGCGACCAGCAGGGTGGTGTCCGGCCAGGGGCCCTCGGCCAGCGACTCGACGCGCCGGGCGAGTTCCTCGTCGGTGCCGGTCGCGCACTGGGCCGCGTGCCAGGCGGCGCGGGTGGGGTCGGCGATGCTCCGGCCGAGTGCCGCGTGCGCGGTCATGCGGCGGGTGGCGGGCTCACGGTGGAGGGCGGCGACACGGAGCAGGGGCTGCGTGAAGCGCAGGTGGGGTTGTGCCTCGGGTGCGCCCAGTTGTCCGACTGAATCCGCGGGCCCCACGGACTCTCCGGGCTGTACCAACTCCAGCGGCTCCACAACGATGAGGCCGCGCGCCACGGCCTCGTCGAGACCCGCTCGCGCGTGTTCCGCGCCGCCCAGCTGACGGGCGCTCGCGTCGAGGATCTCCGGGACGAGAGGGGAGGTGCTCAGTGCCGCGGTGAGGAGTACGGCGTTGCCCCGGGCGGACAGGGTGCGCAGGTCGTCGGCGAAGGCCTCGGCCAGACACGGGGTCGCCGGGAGCATGCCGAACCCGGCCGCTTCCCGCAGGCCGGTGCCGCTGAGGGACAGTTCGGTGAGGGCGAGGGCGTTGCCCCCGGCCACGGCGAGGATGAGCTCTTCCTCCGTGTGGGCCTGGGCGCGGCCCCGGCGGCAGACCAGGTCACGGGCCTCGCGGGCGGAGAGCGGGGACAGGGCGACGGTGAGGGCGTCCTCGGGGAGGCGGTCGGCGGACGCGGCGCGTTCGGTGACGAGGATGCCGGCCCGGGTGCCGTGGCACAGGTGGATCATCGCCCGGAGGGTGTCCCGGCTTGCGGGGTCGAGGCGGTCGAGGTCGTCGACACAGACGAGGACGGGCCCCGGGGCGCGGGAGATGAGCCGGAGCGCGGCGCGGGCCAGGACGGCCGGTTCCGGTTCGCCGTGAACCTCCCCGAACGCCGAGGCCAGCGCGGCCCGTTCGGGGCCCGGCAACTCTCCTAGGTGGGGCAGCAACGGGTGGAGCAGACCGTGCAGGGCGGCATGGGCGAGGTCCTGCTCGGCCGGGGCCCAGGTCACCGACAGGACGCGTGTGCCGCGCTGCGCGGCGGCCCGCATGGCGAACCGGACGAGAGCGGTCTTGCCGGAACCCGGTCCGCCGGTGAGACGCAGGACCCGGCCGCCGCCGGGCAGGGCGTCCAGCATCTCCTCCACCAGACGGCGCTCGTGCGCGCGGCCGATCAGCGTGCTGTCGTCGGACTGCCCGTGCGCACTCATGGCGTCCTCCCCTGCCCCGGCGCTCCCCCACGGAGCCACAAGCGTGTCATCAGGTGTGCTGAAGAATGTGATGTGTCAGGTGTCTTCGACAGGTGTGACACACGGCGGTCCGACGGCTCTCGGATCCGCTCGGATCCTACCAGTGAGGTGTGCACACCTCAGGTCACCTGTCGGCCGCCTTCTCGTGGACGGCCGTCGCGTACAGAGCGCGGATGCTGACGTCGGGCCCGTGCTCCAGCCGTCGGAAGACCCACGTGACCGGGTGGCACCGGCGCGGTCCGGGCAGCTCCACGACGAGCGGTACCGGGTGGCGGCCGGCGGGTGCGTGACGCCAGGCGCCGCCCGCGTGCCGGACCAGGATCTCGCCGACGTAGCAGCCGAATTCGGCGAGGGACTCGGCCATCTCGTCGCAGGTCGCTCCGTCGCTGCGGAAGCTGTCGACGATGTCCTCGACGAGTTCGATGCTGCCGGGACTGTAGTCCAGCTCGGCGCCGCTGATGTCCAGGGCCGCCTCGACGACGGCCGCCGCATGCCGAGGTGCGCTGTCGGGTTCCAGCGGATACTTCAGATGCAGGTGCATGTGTGTCCTCGGACCGTTTCCGTCGATGCCGTCGGGCCTGTCGCGGTTCTCGGGCCGGGCGGGCGGCTGGGCAAGTGTGCGGGCTCCACCATGCCGACCCGGAAGGCCGGAAGTACAGCCCCACCGTTTACTTCACCGGTCAATTCGAGAACCTGCCCGGGCGGGGCACAGACATGCAGTCGATCGACTCATGCCGTCCGCCGTCCGTTCTGGGACAGTCCGGTGTGCGCGTGACACCTGGACGAAGAGGACACACATGGCTCGCCCCCGCGGATTCGACACCGGCCTGGCAGTGGAGCGGGCGACGGGTCTCTTCCGCCGGCAGGGGTTCCACGCCACATCCATGCCACAGCTGACAACCCGCCTGCACATCGGAAGCGGCAGTCTCTACGCCGCCTTCGCCTCCAAGGAAGGGCTCTACGCGCGCGCTCTCGACCAATACTGTGCCGACCTGGTCCGGCACTTCGCGGAGCGTTTGAAGGCGGACGACGACATCCGCGTCACCGTGCGGGAGTTGCTGCTCGCGCTGGCGGCGTCGGACCTCGCGGACCCGGAACTGGGCTGTCTGCTGGTCAACGCCGCCACGGAACGCGCGGGGCACGCGGTCACCGTGGAGCGGGTACGGGCGGCCTTGGCCGCCGTGGAACACCTGCTCGCCGACGCGCTGCGGCGCGCACGGGCGCGGGGCGAGCTGCGTGCCGCGCACGACCCGGCGGAGCTGGCCCGTTTCCTGACCACGTTCGTACAGGGACTGCATGTGATGGGCAACGCGCGGGCCGGCCGGGTCTTTCTGGAGTCGGCGGTGGCCGGGGCGCTGCGTGCCCTGGACTGAGCGCCGGGCCGGACCCCGCACCGGGGTCGGCGGGGTCACGGGGCGACGTCGTCGGCCCGGTCGGCCAGTTCGCTGCCGTAGGCCCTGACCAGGTCGTGCAGGACGTGGCGGCCGTCGGCGTCCCGTGCGATCAGGCCGGCCGAGATGAGCGCCCGCAGATGGCCCCGCGCCTGCGGCAGTCCTACCGCGGCGAGGGCGGCGGCGGCCTCCGTGGTCACGACGGGCCCCGGGTTCTGTGCCACGTGCCGGAAGAACCGGGCCGTCGCGTCGTCGAGCGTCCGGTACGAGCCGGCGAAGGCGGTCCGGACGTCCACGCGCTGATCGTCGGTGGTCAGACCGTCCAGCCGCGGCTGGGTGGCGCGCAGTTCGGCGACCGCGAGGCGCAGGGGCAGTCGGGGTGCCGCGCCGAGCTGTGCGGCGACCACGGCGACGGCGAGCGGCAGCCGGCCGCACAGCTCGACGAGTTCGGCGGCGGCCTCGGGTTCCGCGCGGCAGCGCCGTTCACCGATCCGCGCGGCCAGGGCCGCGTACGCCTCGTCCGGTGTCCACACGTCCAGCTGGAGCACCGAGGCGCCTTCGGTCGCGGCGAGGCCGGACAGCTGGTTGCGTGAGGTGATGAGGGTCAGTGATTCCGCGGAACCGGGCAGGAGCGGCCTGACCTGGGCGGAGTCCCGTACGTTGTCGAGTACGACGATCAGTTGCCGGGACGCGGTCCGTTCCCGGAACAGGCTGCTGCGCTGCTCGGTGGCGGCGGGTATGTCGCCGTTCGGCACACCGAGCGCGCGCAGAAAACCGCCGAGCACCGCACCGGGATCCAGGGGGCTCGCGGCCGTGTCGAAGCCGCGGCAGTCCACGTAGAGCCGGCCGTCGGGGAAGCGGTCCGCGACGTGGTGGGCCCAGTGGACGGCAAGGGTGGTCTTGCCGATGCCCGCCATTCCGGCGATCGCAGCGATGACGGTGTGCCCGCCGGAGACCTCGATCGGTTCGGTGCGTCGGTGGAGCTCGGCGAGGGCGGCCGTTCTGCCGCGGAACGCCATCAGGTCGGGCGGGAGTTGACGCGGGGGCACGGTCCGTGTCGCGCGTCGGGTGGCCGCCCGGGCCAGGCGGTGCCGCTCGTCGTCGCCCAGGGCGAGCGCGTCCATCAGTTCGCTCAGGGTCGAGGGGCGCGGCAGGCTCTGGCCGCGCTCCATGTCGCTGATGGCCCGGCCGCTCACTCCCGACGCCTCGGCGAGGCCCTCCATCGTCATCAGCGAGCGCTGCCGCGCCGCGCGCAACAGCCGGCCGAACGTGTTGTTGTCCATACCCACCTCGCCCGCCGGTGGCGCGGCGGATCGCGCACCGGAAAGCCCCGCACATGTTTCCAAGTCCCGTAAACCTAGCAGTTCTGGATCGATCGTTCACGGGACCATCTCACATATCGGGCAGCGCTCGGCACACGTGTGAGAGGTTCAGGCGGTCCGTTCCTGCAGCTGCTCCTGGCCGACGGGGTGTCCGGCGCTCCACGAGGTGAGGATCCGCAGAGCGTCGTACGAGGGGCTGTCGGGTTCGGCGGTGAGCACCATGAGTCGCTGCCCGGAGCCGTCGGGGCAGGCCCAGGTGTCGCAGTCGAGGGTGAGGTCGCCGACCAGGTGGTGCCGGTACTGCTTGGTGCCGTAGGTGGCGGTGAGCACCCGGCGTTCGGCCCACCAGGTGCTGAAGTCCTCGTCGCGCAGGGACAGTTCCCCGACGAGCCGGGCGAGTTCCGGGTCGTCGGGGTCGTCGGCGGCTTCCATCCGCAGTGCGGCCACGGCGTCGCGCGCGTCGCTGCGCCACTGCCGGTACAAGCCGCGGAAGCCGGGGTCGGTGAAGAGCAGGTGGAGGTAGTTCCGCCGGCCCGGCGGGAGTGCGGAGAAGTCCGTGTACAGGGCGGTAGCAGCCGTGTTCCAGGCGAGGATGTCGAGGCGCCGCCCGAGGACGAGGGCGGGTGTCTGGGTGAGCTGGTCGAGGAGTCGGAGCATCGCGGGGCGTGGACGTTGCGGGGTCCGGCGGCGCGGGCGGGCGTCGGCGCGGCCGGCGAGGTCGTAGAGGTAGGTCTGCTGGTCCTCGTCGAGGCGCAGCGCGCGGACCAGGGTGGCCAGGACCGCCGCGGACGCCCGGACCCGGCCCTGTTCGAGCCGTGTGTAGTAGTCGACGCTGATCACCGCCAGCCGGGCCACCTCCTCGCGCCGCAGTCCGGGGACCTTGCGGGGCGTGTGCGGGTCGGGCAGCCCGCAGTCTCCTGGTGCCAGCCGGGCTCGGCACGCCTTGAGGAAGGCTCCGAGTTCACGGGGGTCGGACACGGCGGTCATCTCCTTGGGTGGCGAGGCTCTGCAGGGACAGCCCTACGGTTCCGGGACTGGGACCATCGGGGCGGCCGATGGGCGCGGGACCGTCACGAGGAGCACCTTTCCGTGGTGCCGTTCCCCAGTGCGGAGCGCGCGGCGTACGGGCGTCAGGGATTCTCCGCGCTGAAGCAGGAACAGGCGCGCCTGTTGGGGCGACGGCATGCGGTCTGAACCCGCCCTTGCTCACAGGCCCAGGTCCAGAGCCAGGCACGAGTAGTAGTTCCACGAGCCCTCGGGGTTGTAGCCGGACTTCTTCGAGGCGTCCGGGTCCGTTTCGACCTCCTCGGTCATGTCCTCGTAGCGGATGCGCTCGGGGAGCTTGCCGTACTTCGCGCTGCGCAGTGCCGCAGCCGCGTCTCTCGCTCCTGCCTCGGGCATGACTCGTCCCTCTTCCGTGAGTTTCCTGAGCCGTGGATCGCGTCCTGGCGACGTGACCACCGGCACTGTCCGTCTTCAGCTTGCACTTCCATCCGTAACCCGTCAAGACGGTGACGCATGGACGTATCTCGATGGGCCTCCAGCCGCCCCGGGCCACACCGCGGCGCGGCCCGGGGCGGCGATCTCCCGAGAGGTGTAGTTGAGCGACCGGCGTCACAGGGACCGGACCGGCACGTCCCCTCAGCGCGAGGGGTCGGCACCCGGGCGGAACGGTTCGCCGGGCGCTCGTCACCGGGTGGTGCGCGCGGCGTCCTCGATGACGCGGGTGACGAGTCCGGGACGGGAGACCGCGACGGAGTGCGAGGCGGCGACCTCGACGGTGTGGGCGTGGGCGCGCTCGGCCATGAACCGCTGCACGGAAGCCGGGATGTTGAGATCCCGGGTCGTGACGATGTCCCAGCTGGGTATGGACTTCCAGGCGGCTACGGTGGCCTTCTCCTCCAGCGCGGACTGGGCGATGGGCCGCTGTCCCGCGGCGGCGAGCGCGGCCTCGGCGGGAGAGACGTCCGCGGCGAACTGGTGGCGGAACTTGTCCTGCTGGATGTAGAGGTCCGTCCCCTTGGTGCCGTCGGGCAGGGTGACGGGCACCGGGTCGAGGGCGTCGGGGAGCGTGGAACCCGGGTACTTGTTGGTCAGCTCCAGGGCCGACTCCCCCACCGCGGGCAGGAACGCGGCCACGTAGACGAGGCCCTTGACCTGCGGGTCACCCGCGGCGGCCGCGCTGATCACGGAACCTCCGTAGGAGTGTCCGACGAGGATCTTGGGACCCTTCACATGGTCGAGGACGCTGCGCAGCGCGGTGGCGTCGTCGTGCGGGCCGCGCAGCGGGTTCGCGGCGGCGACGACCGGATACCCGTCGGCGCGCAGCCGGGAGACGACACCGTTCCAGCTGGAGGAGTCGGCGAAGGCGCCGTGCTCCAGGACGACGGTGGGCCTGGCCGCACCCTTGCCGCCCGTCGAACGCCCGGCGTCGGCATCGGCGTTGGCGGTGCCGCTCAGAGCGAAGGCGCCGACCGCGGCACCGGCCGCGACCGCGGCGCCGACACCGGTGAGAACCCGTCGACCGTGCACGCGCTTGATGGTGACCATGAGAAACCTTCCCGAGGGATCAGTAGAGGCGGAGGAGTCGACGCGACGCCGAGAGGAATCTGCCGTCACCATCTTGTCCGGTGATGAACTTGTCAGGCAATAAATAACCTGTCAAGGTGGTGACGGCGCTACAGCGGTCGCTCTCCTTCCCCACTGTCGCCTGCGACAAAGAGGCACACATCCGTCACTTGACGGTCCATCGGCAGCCGATCGGCACACGCCCGGGACTACGTCGGTACGACCGTCAATTGACTGATGCACACACCGAGGGCGCGGAGAAGAGTGGCCCTGTCGGGAAACACACCGGACACGCACGGAAGGCTTCACATGATCAACAGGCGTAGCTTCAACAAGGCCGTGGGCCTGGGCACGGGGGCGGCCGCCGTCTCACTGGCCGGCCTGCAGGGCGTCTCGCACGCCGCCGCCACAGCCCCGGGCCACGGCGGGAAGGCGCCGGTCGTGCCGACCGTCACCCCCGGGACGCACACCTCGTTCCCCGCGCTCAGGCAGATCAAGGCCGGTCTGCTGGACGTCGGTTACGCCGAGCTGGGTCCCGCGCACGGCCCCGCCGTCGTCCTGCTGCACGGCTGGCCGTACGACATCCACAGCTACGTCGACGTCGCCCCGCTCCTGGCCGACCAGGGATACCGCGTGATCGTGCCGTATCTGCGCGGCCACGGCACGACGCGCTTCCTGTCCTCCCGGACGGTCCGCAACGCCCAGCAGTCGGTGATCGCTCTCGACATCATCGCCCTGATGGACGCCCTCAAGATCCACAAGGCGGTCGTCGCCGGGTTCGACTGGGGCTCGCGCACCGGTGACATCCTCGCGGCGCTGTGGCCGGAGCGGGTCAAGGCGCTGGTGTCGGTGAGCGGTTACCTCATCACCAACCGCAAGGCCCAGCTGGAGCCGATCTCCCCGACCGCCGAACACACCTGGTGGTACCAGTACTACTTCGCGACGGAACGCGGCAAGAAGGCGATGGAACGCAAGGACCTGCGCCACGACCTGACCAAGCTGGTGTGGCAGACAGTCTCGCCGACCTGGGGATTCGACGACGCCACCTTCGAGCGCACCGCGGCCGCCTTCGAGAACCCCGACTACGCCGCCATCGTCATACACAACTACCGCTGGCGGCTGGACCTGGCCGAGGGCGAGCGGCGCTACGACGGTTACGAGGACAAGCTGTCCGCGGCCCCGACCATCGCGGTGCCGACCATCACCATCGACGCCCAGTACGACCCGTTCACGGCGCCCGGCGACGGTACGTCGTACCGTTCGAAGTTCACCGGGACGTACGAACACCGCACGCTGGCCGTCGGCCACAACCTGCCGCAGGAGGCACCGACGGCGTTCGCCCAGGCCGTGGTCGACGTGGACCACTTCTGACGGACGTCGCGCCAGGGGCCGGCCGACCCGGTCGGCCCGGGCCCCGGCCGACCTCCTGTCCGTCGTCCTGGGCCACACATGTATGTGCCGCACTCCTCGGCACGGACGCACCGGCATGGGTACCATGCCCAGCGTCCATCACTACTGAGGAGTGAACGGTTGTGACCAGTCCATCAGCCGACACGCTCCGATCGCGGTACGTCGAGCAGGCCGCGTCGGATCTGGAAGACAACCGTCGCCGGCAGCAGGAACTGACCGAGAAGATCAGGATGCTGGAGCAGGAGGAAGCCCTCTTGGTCGACATCATGCAGCTCGCCGAGCGGCACGAGGGCGCCGAGCCCCCGTCGCCGAGTCCCGCGCGAACGCCCGCCCCCGCGAAGGAGAAGGCGGCGCAGCCGCTGCTCGGGGACCTTCTGGCCGGACTGCTGGCGCCGCACAAGGAGCCTCGCCTGGCCAAGGAACTGCGGGACGAGCTGCTGGAGAAGCATCCGGACCGCTCCCCGACGCCTCAGGTCGTGCGGAACACTCTGGAGTCGCTGGTCGCCAGGGGCCGGATCCAGCGCCACAAGCAGCAGCGGTCGGTGATGTACACGAACGCGGAATCGGACCCCGCGGACACGGACGGCTGAGCCGGCCCGGATTCACACCCGCCTCCCCACGGGCATGCACGCCCGCGGAGACACCTCCCCCGACGAGCGCCGGCCGACCTCGAGAACGCCCGGGGCGTGAGTTTTCCGCGCCGGGCCGCGGGAGTCAGCTCTGAGTGCTGTGCTGGCGGGCCCGATAGGCGGCGGCCTTGACGCGGTTGCCGCAGGTCCGCATGGCGCACCATTCGCGCCGGTGACCGCGCGACCGGTCGAGGTAGACCTGGGTGCACTCGGGGCGGGCACATTCGCGCAGCAGCGCTCCGTCGTCCCCGCCGAGGATCTCCACGGCCTCCCGGGCGAGAGTCGCGAGTCCCTGGCCGACCGAGCCGGTGCGGGTCGCCCCGTCGGGACCGAGCCGGAGCGTCACGGGCATCCCCGACGCCTGGAGATTCAGCTCGGCCACGGCGTCCGGCGGCAACGGCTCGTCGTGCAGCCGGGCGGCAACCAGTGAGTAGATAGATTCGCGCAGGTCGACTGCGAGGGTGAGGTCCACCTCGCTCGCGCCGGGGGCCAGATCGAGCATGCCGGACTCCACGAACCAGTCATCGAGCAGCTCGGGGGTGGCGAGCTTCTCCATCGGCAGGTCGTTGCGCCTCGCGCGCAGCGTGCCGACGAAGTCGAGAGGGAGCGTCCCACAAGGAAAGGCATGATTCACGTAACCATACTGACCAGTGACCCTTGAGAATGCAAGCCTCCCCTTCGCGAGCAGCCGATCCTGCGCATCCCGCCGACAGGGGTGCCGCGCGGCCCGGGTACGCACAGGGCCACGCGGGGCCGCCCCGGGGCCACCCCGGAGCACCCCGAACACCCGGAAACCCACATCACCGTATTGACCGGTGAGACACACCCATGCAAGGATCATCACCACACAGAGCGGTGACGACGACATCGATCGTCGGCTCGACGTGTGGGCCGGCCACTCATGACATCGCTGGGTCGGCCACCTTCAGCGCGGCGACAGGACGTGACAGACATGGCAGACCAGCGCACGGACACCGAGAGCGGGCCACCCGTGGCCCGGCGGGCGATGCTCGCGACACTCGCCGCGGGGGCGGCCGGACTCGCCACCGCGCCTTATCTGCAACGAGGTTGGGAGAGCGTGCTGGGCGCCGCCTCGCAGGCGGACCCGACCGGAATCACCGGCCTCCTGCCCAACCCGGGCGGCTTTCGCTACTACAGCATCGTGGGTTCCGTGCCCCGCAAGGACGCTCACACCTACACGCTGCACGTCGGCGGGCTCGTCGACCGCCCCCGGACCTTCACCCTTCCGCAACTGCGCGCCATGCGGCAGACCCGTGTGGTCCACGACGTGGTGTGCACGGACGGCTGGCGCGTGGCGAACACACCTTTCGAAGGGGTCCGGCTGGCCGATCTGCTCGACGCCGCAGGAGTCCGTCCCGAAGGCAAGGCCGTCCGCTTCACCTGCTTCGACGGCGCCTACAGCGAGAACCTCACCCTGGAACAGGCACGTCGACCGGACGTGATGGTGGCGCTCTCGATGCAGGACAAGCCCCTCACCCACGAGCACGGTGGACCGGTCCGGCTGTACGCGGCGCCCATGTACTTCTACAAGTCGGCGAAGTGGCTGTCCGGCATCTCCGTCACCGACGAGGTCGTACCGGGGTACTGGGAGGAGCGGGGCTACGACATCGACGGCTGGCTCGACGGCGAGAACAGGCAGCCCGATGACACCGCCGCCTGACACCGGCGCGCGGGTCCGCCGCTTCACCCGGGCCGAACGCCTCGTCCATCGCACCACCGGCGTTCTGATGCTGCTGTGCCTGCTGACCGCGGCCTGCCTCTACCTCGGCCCGCTCGCCCAACTCGTGGGCCGGCGGCACCTGATGGTCACCGTGCACGAGTGGTCCGGGATCCTGCTCCCCGCGCCGTTCCTGCTCGGCCTGCTGTCCCCCGCGTTCCGCGCGGACCTGCGCCGGCTGAACCGCTTCGCGCCCTATGACCGGCAGTGGCTGCGCGCGGCGCGCAGACGCCTGACCGCGCCGGCGTCGCGACCGGCGGGGAAGTTCAACGCCGGTCAGAAGCTCTACGCCGGCTGGATCGCGGGAGCCGTACTGCTGATGCTCTTCACCGGACTCCTGATGTGGTTCGGCGGACTGCTTCCGGCGGTCTCCCGCACCAGCGCGATCTTCGTGCACGACTGTCTCGCCTGGGGCATCACGTTCGTCCTCGTCGGACACCTGCGCAAGGCGTACGAGGATCCGGAGGCGCGGCTCGGCATGCGGACCGGCTCCGTCCCGGTGCGCTGGGCCCGGGAGAAGCACTCCGAGTGGCTGCGCGACGACACCTCCGCACCCGGACGACCGTCAGGTGACTGATGGACGCCTGCTCCGGGACGTGCAGGATGTGAACACCGGCCAGAAGCCGATCTCGCACTTCATCGTGCACATGTGTGTGTGCCGGCAGCGGCAGACACACGCCATCTGATGCCACCCATCACCATCATCACCATCACACCTTTCAACAGACGAGGGAATTCCATGAAACGACTTCTGACCGTCCTCGCGGCCGCGGTGCCGCTGGTGACGGCGGCGGTGTATCTCCCCACCGCCATGGCGGAGTCCGGCGGTTCCACCGCCGCGCCGTTCCGGTGCGCGTCCGATTCGCTGGGGCTGAAGGCGCCGAGCGGCACGAGGATCGAGTCGGTGTCGGCGGTGAGCCGGCCGGCCGGGGACGTCGACGTGCCGCCGGTGACACCGCTGCCCGGAGCCACGGTCAAGAACGTCCCGGCGCACTGCCAGGTGACCGTCACCCTCGGCCACTCCGGCGCCGGTGACCATGCCAAGGTTCAGGTGTGGCTGCCGGAGCACGGCTGGAACGGCCGTTTCCAGGGGCTCGGCGGCAGCGCCTACGCGGCCGGCGACTACGGTTCCGGTCTGGCCGCAGCGGTGAAGAGCGGCTACGCCACCGCCACGACCGATGCCGGGGTCGGCAGCTATCTCGATGTGAGCTGGGCCCTCGACGGCAAGGGCACGGTCGACCGTGCCCTGCTGAAGAACTTCGCCTCGCGCTCCGTGCACGAGGCCACCGTCGTCGCCAAGCAGGTCATCGGCGACGTCTACGGCCGGTCCGCCGCGTACTCGTACTTCAACGGCTGCTCCACCGGCGGCCGTCAGGGCTACGCCGAGGCGCAGCGGCACCCCGGCGACTACGACGGGATCCTCGCCGACGCGCCCGGTGTCAACTGGGACGAGTTCGAGGTCGCCACGGCCTGGCCCCAGGTGGTGATGAACGAGGAGCACACCTACCCGAGCACGTGTGAACTCACCCTCGCGACGCAGGCGGCCGTCAAGGCGTGCGACACGCTCGACGGCGCCGAGGACGGGGTCATCGGCGATCCCGACGGATGTCGCTTCGACCCGCGCAAGCTGATCGGCACGACCCTGAAGTGCGACGGCAAGCAGGTGACCTTCTCGGCGGCCGACGCGGCCGTGGTCCGCAAGATCTGGGACGGCCCGCGCACCGCTTCGGGCAGGAGGCTCTGGTACGGCCCGGCGATCGGCTCGGACCTGACGGTGCTGGCCGCCTCCGACGGAGTATCGGTCGGATCGCCGTTCCCGGTGCCGTCCGAGTGGATCTCCACGTTCGTCAAGAAGCAGCCCGGCTACAACGTCGCGACCGCGGGGTACGGCGAGTTCGAGAAGCTGTTCCGGCAGTCGCAGGCCGAGTACGACAAGGTCATCGGCACCGACGACCCGGACCTGTCCGGCTTCCGGGCGTCCGGTGGCAAGCTGCTGACCTGGCAGGGCCAGGCGGACCAGCTCATCCCGACACAGGGCACCGTCGACTACCGCGAGCGGGTCGAGAGGAAGCTGGGCGGCGCGCAGCGCGTCGACGACTTCTACCGGGTGTTCCTGGCTCCGGGCGTCAACCACTGCGCGGGGGACGGCAACACCGGCCCCTCCCCCACCGACGCGCTCGGCGCGCTGGTCAAGTGGGTCGAGCACGGCAAGGCTCCGCAGACGCTGAGCGCCGCCGTCACCGACGCCTCGGGCAAGGAGGTCACGCGCGAGCTGTGCCTCTACCCGCGGACTCCGCAGTACAGGGGTCACGGTGACGTGGCGGACGCGAGCAGCTTCCGCTGCGTCGGCCCGCGGCACTGACCCCCGGCACCGCACATCACTCACAAGACGGCCGTGGCCGGCCCGGACACTTCCGGGCCGGCCACGGCCGTTTCACGATCGAGGGGTGCGTTGCATGCATCAATGCATGCATGGAAAGATACATGGCTATGCCATCTAATTCCGGATCGCGCTCCGCCGCGGAGACCGCGTACCAGCACGTCAAACAGGCGATCATCAGCGGGCGGCTGCCGGGCGGCCAGTTGGTCACCGAGAGCGAGATCAGTGAGGCCCTCGGCATCAGCCGGACGCCCGCGCACGAGGCCTTCCTCCGGCTGAGCGGCGAACGGCTGCTCGATCTCGCGGGCCGCAGGGGCGCCGTGGTCACGCCCATCGCGCCGCGCGAGGCCCAGGACGTGCTGGAGATGCGACAGGTCCTCGAAGGTGAGGCGGCCCGCCGCGTCGTGGCGGAGGGCGGCCCGTCCGCCGACCTGGTCCGGACCCTGACGGAATGTGTGGAGCGGCAGCGGGTCCATCTGGACGCGGCGAACCTGGAGGCGTTCGTCGCGGTGGACGAGACCTTCCACTCCGCGGTGGTGCGGGCCTCGGGCAACGCGATCGCCGAACACTTCTTCACGCTGCTGCGCGACCGTCAGCAGCGGCTGCGCCACCAGCTCCTGACGACGCAGCCGCAACATCTGCCGAAGGTCGTCGACGACCACCAGGAGCTGCTCGGCAGGCTGTCCGCGGGCGACGCGGCAGGCTACGTCGCGGTCCTGGCGGACCATGTCGCCCGGCATCAGGGGGCGATGTGACCTCCGTGACCGCGAGCCCGTCCACCGGCGGTCGCCGGCCCGCCGGCACCCGTACCGTCCCGCCGTGGCGTGTCGTGTTCGGCGCGGTCTTCGTCATGAGCTGGTGCGGCAATCAGTTCAGCCCGCTGCTGTTGCTGTACAAGCACGAGGAGCACTACTCGACGCTCCTGGTGAACCTGTTGCTCGGGGTCTACGTGGGCGGTCTTGCCCCCGCGCTGCTGCTGGCCGGAGCCCTCTCCGACCGGTACGGGCGGCGTCCGGTCATGACGGTGGGCACGCTGACCGCCCTGGCCGCGGGCGCCGTGCTCGCGCTCGGCCCGCTCGGCGTCGCCCCGCTGTTCATCGGGCGGCTGCTGTCCGGTGTCACGGTCGGGATCGCGATGGCGGTGGGCAACAGCTGGCTCAAGGAGCTCTCGCAGGCGCCGCACGACCCGAGCGCGGACACCGGTGCGGGGGCCCGGCGCGCCTCGACGGCGTTCACACTCGGCTCCGGCTTGGGAGCCCTGGTGGCGGGCGCGCTCGCGCAGTGGGGTCCGCGGCCCGAAGTGCTGCCGTTCGTGCTGCAGATCGTGGTCGCCGCGCCGTTCGTGTGGCTGGTGCGCCGGATACCGGAGACCAGCCCGGGCGACCTCGGCGGACCGCTGCGGCGGCAGTTGCGGGTCCCGGCCGCCGGGCACAGGCGGTTCCTGCGCGTCGTCGCGGTCGCGGCGCCGTGGCTCTTCGCGTCGGCGGCCCTCGCCTACGGGTATCTCCCCGTCCTGCTCTCCGGCTCCACCGGCTCCTGGGGTCTGGCCTACGCCACCGCGCTGACCGGCCTGACGCTCGGGATCGCGGCCCTGATCCAGCCGTGGGCGAAGCGGATCGACTCCCCGTCGTCCGCCCGGGGTCTGGTGGTGTTCCTGTTCCTGACCGCCGCCGGACTGCTCGTGATGACCGGCGCGCAGTACTGGCAGTCGCTCTGGCTGGGGCTGGCCGCCGCCGCCGTACTGGGGTGCGCCATCGGTACGGGGCTGGTCAGCGGGCTGCTGGAGGTACAGCGCATCGCGGGGCCGCGCGATCTCGCCGGGCTCACCGGCGTCTTCTACACCCTCGCGTACGCGGGCTTCCTCACCCCGATCGTGCTGGCCGCCGTCACCTCGCTGTTCGGCACGACGACCCTGCTGCTCGCCCTGGTCGTGCTGGCGCTGTTGTGCGCGGCCTCGGTGCTGCTGGCCTACCGGCGGCACCTGCCGACCGGCGAGCGTGCCGCTACGGGCGCCGCCCGGACCTGACACCCGGACATGAGTGTGCCGGCCGTCCTTGACACACGTCGGACGGCCGGCACACCCGCGGTGTGTCAGGATGAGTCGGTGATGACGACGCGCCCGTCCGCCCGTCCTTCAGGAACACGCCGGGCCTCTCGGCGTATGACACGTATGACCGCGCGGCGGACCGGCACGGTGACGGTCCACGTCAGTAGGGTGCGGGCAAAACGGCCGAAGGAGCAGCCCCATCGCCACGTACTCCGCACTCCCCTGGACGACCTCCCGCAGGCAGGCGCTGGCCGGAATCGCCGGTACGGCCCTGCTCTGGGGCGCGGCTGGCCCACCCGCACCGGCCGCGTCGCGCTCCGCCCGTGAGACGGCCCGGGCGCTCGCCGGCCGCATGTCGGTGGAGGAGAAGGTCGGCCAGCTCTTCATGATCGAGGTGGCGGGCCGGGACGCCTTCCGGGTGAGCGAGGACGCCGCGGCGCTCAACCGGCAGCGCTACGGCGTGGCCACCCCCGCCGAGGTCGTCCGCAAGTACGCGCCGGGCGGCGTCATCTACTTCTCCGCGCGCGGCGACGACAATCTCGGTGCGCCGGGCCAGATCGCCCGGCTGTCCGGCGGTCTGCAGCAGGTGTCCCGGGACGCGTCGGGCCTCCCCCTGATCATCTCGGTGGACCAGGAGGGCGGCGCGGTCTCCCGGCTGCCCACCCCACCGGCCACCGAGCAGCCGGGAAACATGGCGCTGGGCGCCACCTGGTCGACGGCGGACGCCCGGCGCTCGTACGAGATCACCGCCGCCGAGCTGGAGGCGTGCGGGATCACCGCCGACCACGCTCCGGTGGCGGACGTGAACGTCAATCCGGCCAACCCGGTGATCGGGGTGCGCTCCTTCGGCGCCACCGCCGAGGCCGTCTCGGCGTTCGTCCGCGCCGCCGTCGAGGGGTTGCACCGCGGTGGTGTCGCCGCCACCGCCAAACACTTCCCGGGACACGGCGACACGGACACCGACAGCCATGTGGGACTGCCGCGCATCACCCACAGCCGGGCCCAGCTCGACGCGATCGATCTGCCGCCCTTCCGCGCGGCCGTCGCCGCGGGCGTGGATCTGATCATGACGGCACACATCAGTGTTCCCGCGCTCGATCCCACCGGGGTGCCCGCCACCATGTCGCACGCCGTCGTCACCGGCCTGCTCCGCGAGGAGCTGGGGTTCGACGGCCTCATCGTCACCGACGCCCTCGACATGCGGGGCGCGAGCGGACAATTCCCGCCGGACAAGGCCGCGGTCACGGCGCTGGCCGCGGGGGTCGACATGCTGGTGCTGTCCCCGGACCTTCCGCGGGCGTACGCGGCGGTGCTCGACGCGGTGCGGTCCGGGCGGATCTCCATGACGCGTCTGGACGCGTCGGTGATCCGCGTCCTGAGCCACAAGGTGCGCCGCGGCCTCTTCGCCACGGCCTCCGGCGCGGACCGGGCCGAGCGCGTCGTCGGCGGGGCGGGTTTCCGGTCGGACGTCGCCGCGATCACCTCCCGCAGCACGACGCTGGTCAAGAACGACGGCGGAGCGCTCCCGCTCCGCACAGGCGCGCGCAGCGTCCTCGTCACCGGTGCCGACTCTGTCGCCGTGTCCCGTCTCGCCGCTTCGTTCCGCTCGCGCGGGCACGTGGTGAGAACCCTGGACGCCGGTGTCGCACCGGGCCCCGCCGTGATCGAGGAGACCGTCGGGCTCGCGCGCTCCGCCGACCTGGTGGTCGTCGCGTCCAGCGGTTCTGCCGACGCGCAAGTGGGCCTGGTCCGCGCGCTGTTGGCGACGGCGACCCCGGTGGTCGTGATCGGGGTGCGCACCCCGTACGACATCAACCGCTTCCCCGGAGCCCCCGTGTACCTGGCGACGTACGGCAACGGTGCGACCGCCCTCGACCAGGCGGTGGGGGTCGTCGTCGGCGAGCACGGTCCGAGCGGGCGGCTGCCGGTGTCGGTCCCGGCGGCGGACGATCCGTCGCGGACGCTGTTCCCGGTGGGACACGGGCTGCGCTTCGAGCGCCCCTGACCGGGGCCGCGGCCGCTGTCAGGTGCGGCGGGCGGAGGCCGCCAGGCGATCGGCGAACGCGGCGACGAGGTCGCGGAGTTCCCCGGGGCGCTCGATGACGAACGGCCGGTCGAGCGCGGCGAGCACCGGCGGCAGCCAGTCGAGCCGCTCCGCCCGCAGCACGACCCGCAGCCAGCCCTCGGCCGCCGTGGGCTCCCCCGTCACGGGCTCGTCCTCCGCCACGGTGGCGAGGCTCGCAGGGAGACGGGCCCGGACCTGCTCGGCTGTCGCGTGGACCCGAAACACCACTTCGTGGCGGTACGCGGCCGTGGCGAATCCGGAGATCACCCGCTGTGCCGGGTCGAGGTCCGGGGGTGCCTCGAACGAGCCGGGCAGGGTCCGCGCGTCGCCGACGCGGTCGAGCCGGAAGGTCCGGTCCTCGCCGATGCGCGGGTCCGCGCCGGTGACGTACCAGCGGCCCGCGTGGGCGACGACGCCGTACGGGTGCAGTGTGCGTTCGCTGCGTCGTCCGTCCCGGCCGGTGTAGCGGATCGACACCGGGCGGCGATGGCGTACCGCGTCGGCGAGGGTGAGCAGGATTCCCGCGTCCGGCGCGGCGCCACCTCCGCTCCCGTCGGTGAAGGCCAGCGCGTCGAGGAGGGTGTCCAGGCGGCGGGCGGTGTGCCGGGGCAGCACGCGCCGGATCTTGGCGGCAGCCGTCTCGCTCGCCGTGGGATCCGTGGTCAGCCCCGCGCGACGTCCGGCGAGCAGGCCGAGCAGGACGGACAGCGCCTCGTCGTCGCTGAACATGAGCGGCGGCAGCCGGTATCCGGGGCCGATCCGGTAGCCGCCGTAGCGGCCGCGCACCGACTCCACCGGCACGTCCAGGTCGATCAGCTGCTCCACGTACCGACGGACGGTGCGGCCTTCGACGCCGAGCCGGTCGGCGAGCTCGGCCACGGTCCGGGTGCCGCCCGACTGCAGCAGTTCCAGGAGGGTGAGCACGCGGCCGGTGGGTCGGGACATGGCCGCACTCTAACGCCCATACCGGACCGATTCTGTCCTCTATTGGTCCTAGCCTGCGACACGCGAGCACCTCACAGCACTTCACACAGTCACTCGCACAGCCCTTCGCACGGCCAAGGAGATTCCCATGGACTTCGTCTCGATCCGCATCATCACCGGCGATGTGCCGCGCCTCGTCGACTTCTACGAGCGGGCCACCGGCGTCCGAGCGGAGTGGGCCACGGAGGACTTCGCCGAACTGCGGACGGCGGGCGCCACTCTCGCGATCGCCGGCTCCCGAACGGTCGCGCTGTTCGCCCCGGGATCGGCGCGACCGGCCGACAACCACAGTGTGATCACCGAGTTCCTCGTCGACGACGTGGACCGGGTGCACGCGGACCTGAGCGGGTTCGTCACCGAGTTCGTCGGCGGGCCCACGACGATGCCGTGGGGCAACCGGTCGCTGCTGCTGCGCGATCCCGACGGCAATCTCGTCAACTTCTTCACGCCGGTGACCGAGGCGGCCGTCGCGAAGTTCGCCCGCTGAACCCTTCGTACGCCGGGCGCGGATCCGTGGGGCGCCTCGCACCTCCCGCCCGACGGACCCCGCCCGGTCAGAGGGTGATGGTCTGGTACTCGGTGTAGGTGCCGAGGCCGACCGCGCCGTACTCGCGGCCGATGCCGCTGGCCTTGAAGCCGCCGAAGGGGCCGTCGAAGCCGACGGAGGCGCCGTTGACCGTGACGGTGCCGGTGCGGACCCGGCGGGCGACCGCGAGGGCGTGCTCCTCGTCGGCGGACCAGACGCCGCCGGACAGGCCGTACTCGGAGTCGTTGGCGATGCGGACGGCGTCGTCCTCGTCGTCGTAGGCGATCACGACGAGCACCGGGCCGAAGATCTCCTCCTGGGCGATCCGCATGGAGTTGTCGACGTCGGCGAAGACGGTGGGGGTGACGTAGTTGCCCTTCTCCAGGCCCTCGGGGATCTGCGGCCCGCCGGTCACCAGCCGCGCCCCTTCCTCGATGCCGATCCGGATGTAGTCGCGGACCCGCTCCTGCTGGTCGGGGCGGATCATCGGGCCGATGAAGGTGTCCGGGGCGGCGGGATCGCCGACCGCGAGCGACTCCACCATCTCCTTCAGCGCCGTGACCACGTCCTCGTAGCGGCCGCGCGGGGCGAGGATCCTGGTCTGGGCGATGCACGACTCGCCGTTGTTGAGCAGGGAGCCGAACTTCAGGCCCGAGACGACGCGTTCGATGTCGGCGTCCGGGAGGACGATCGCGGCGGACTTGCCGCCGAGTTCCAGGCTGACGCGCTTGAGCTGTTCGCCCGCGAGAGAGGCGATGCGCCGGCCGGCGCGGGTGGAGCCGGTGAAGGCGATCTTGTCGACCTCCGGGTGGGCCACCAGGTACTCGCTGGTCTCACGGTCCGCGGGCAGCACGCTCAGCACACCGTCGGGCAGGCCGACCTGTTCGAGCAGTTCGGCGAGGAAGCCCATGCTCAGCGAGTTCTCCGGAGACACCTTGAGCACGACGGAGTTCCCCGCGAGCAGAGCCGGGATGATCTTCGAAGTGGCAGAGGAGAACGGCGAGTTCCACGGGATCACGGCGGCGACCACGCCGACGGCCTCGCGCCGCACCACGGTGCGCGTCGGCGACGCCGGATCGGAGAGGACCAGGGTCTCCTCCCAGCCGAACTGTTCCGCCGCCTTCAGGTAGGCGTTCGCCTGTCGGGTGAGTCCGGGCTGGCCGGCCCGGGTGAACCAGCCCGCCGAGCCGTTCTCCAGCGAGATCAGGTCGGCGACCTTCTCGGCGTTCTTCTCACGCAGCGCATTGAACCGCCGCAGGACCGCGATCCGCTCCGCCGGCGCGGTCCGCCGCCACGCACCCGCCCCGAACGACGCCCGCGCCGCGGCCACCGCCCGGTCGATGTCGGCGGGCCGGGCCTGGGCGGCACGGCCGATCACCGACCTGTCGTGCGGGGAGGCGATGTCGAGGAGGTCCGGGGTGCTCGGCTCGGTCCAGGAGCCCCCGATGAACAGCCGGTCGTAGGTGATCATGCGTTTCTCTCCCCGGGTGAAGGTATCAATTTAACTGTCACTTCAATGTAGCACTTAGCTTCGTCAGTCGCTCACCTATGAGGCGATAACTCAGACGAAAGTGGAGCGTCGCGCGGCGTGGAGCGTTGCGTACAGGCCGGTCACCTGGATGACCGTGGGGCGGACCACGCTGGACCATTCGCCGCGCAGGCCGGGCCAGACAGCCAGCAGCTCCACGCCGTCCGCGTGTCCCAGATGGGCCGTGACGTCCGTCCGGTCCGGGCCGACCGGCGTCCAGGACAGCAGCACGCGGCCCTCCGGCACGGCGGTGGCCCGGCCGAGCGGCAGCCAGTCGGCGACGAGAGCGCCGCCCGTCGGTCGCACGAGCGCGCCCCGGACGTCGGCGGGCATCGGCTCGGCCGTGAGTGCGGACAGTTCCACGGTCCGGTGTGCGTCGGAACCGGGTACGAGCGTCAGCGCAGGCCGGCCCGTCCTCGCGCCCCGGGCCCGGCGGCGGGTGTCGTGCGGAGTCCGGGGTGGTGCGGTGTCGTGCATGGGGAGGGCCTTCTGTCGCGTGTTCAGTAGAGGTCGTCGTGGGGGTAGAGGGTGAAGAGCCGCATCGTCTCCACGTAGAGCCAGGTCAGGGTGAGGGTGAGGCCGAACGCGGCCGACCAGGCCCGGTCACGGGAGGCGCCGAAGGCGACACCGTCCTCGACCTGTCCGACGTGCAGGGAGAGGAAGCACGCGGCGAGGGCGACGCCGAGGAACCCGGAGAAGAGGCCGAGGCCGAGGGGGTGGAGCCCCAGGACGTCCGCCCCGACGAGTGGGAGGAGGAGCCGGTCCGCCAGCGCGAGGAAGGCGAAGCCCAGCAGGGCCGCGCCCACGAACCCGTAGAACCGGCGGGTCACACGTATCCAGCGCAGGGCACGGGCGGTCAGCGCCCCGGCGGACGTCGCCATCGTCCCGAGCACCAGCTGCACGAGGACTCCGGGTGACAGCTGGCTGGAGACGGTCCAGGACAGCGCGCCGAGGAAGACGCCCTGGCACGCGGCGAACGCCAGCGTCAGCGACCCGGACGACGGGTTACCTCGGCACTGGACCACGACCAGTGCCCCGGCGAGCAGCCCGGCCCCGCCGGCGATCGCGTACGGGACACCGAGGGGAAGCGTGCCGAGCGGCAGCAGCGTCCACGTCAGTACGGCCGCGAGGACCGTCGTGGCGAGAGCGGTCGCGGCACGCGGCAGTACGTCGCCGATCGTCATCAGGTCGCCCACGAGGAGCGGGGGCGCGTCGGGCTCCTCGGTGGGCGGCTGCTCGACGTCCTTGCCCGCCCTGATCCGGTCCCGGGCCACGGTGCGCCCGGCCCGCGGATCGCGGGCCGCCGTCTTCTGCCCGCCGCGCGGGGTGAACTGCGGTAGGCGGAGCACCGGATTGCTGCTCCTGATCGTGCGTTGCTGCTCGACCGGTGTCACGTCGGATCCTCTTCTCCGTGTCGGGCGCACCGCCGCCGAAGCCCCGTGATCCGATGCGGCGGGGCGCAGGGGCGGCCGTGCGTGTTCCGGGGTGCCGACGGGCGCACCGGAGTGGGGACTTCAGCCTGTCGCGTGATCCGGGCCGCGCGCATCCGTCACATGACGGTGCGCCGCACGACGAGGCACACGTGTCTCGGGGCGGTGGGTGGTCTCTCCCAAGGCGCTTGCCGCACTGTGGTCGGCAGTGGGCACGCCACGTCACACAACTACCACTCTGATGTAACATTTATGGAGTTACATTCCACTCGTAAGTAGCTCTAGGCGTGCGAGGCTCCCCATACGAAGCCTAGACTCGGGGCCGTGAGAGCCGACGCAGCACGCAATCTGGAAACCGTCCTGACCACCGCGGCCCGCATGCTCGCGGCCGACCCCGCCACCAGCATCGCGAGCATCGCCGCCGAGGCGGGGGTGGACCGGCGCACCGTCTACCGGCGCTTCGCCTCCCGCGAGGATCTTCTGGCCGCCGTTCACGAGGCCCGCCTCACGGCGATCGAGCACGCCGTCGAGGACGCCCGGCTCCGTGAGGCACCCGTCGCCGTCGCCCTGCACCGCTACGTCGAGAACATCATCGGCGTGAACCGCGACTGGCCCGTCGACCTCACCCGGATGCTCTCCGACGACAGCCTGCGCGAGCGCCGGGACGTGTCGGTCCGCGAGGTGGACGCCTTCCTCGAACGCGCCACCGACGAGGGGCTGTTGCGGTCCGGTCTGCCGCAGGGCTGGGCGAACGAGCTGCTCCCCCAGCTGATGCACCTGGTCGCCCGCCGCCTGCCCGAACTGAGCCCCGGGCAGGCGGCGGACATCGTCGTCGCCACCTTGCTGCGCGGGCTCGGCACCGCGTCCTGAACACGGCGACGGCCCCTGCGGACACACGGGAGGACGTGTGTCCGCAGGGGCCGTTCCATGGGTTCGGCGGCGCGCGGCTTCGGAGCCGGTC
Organism: Streptomyces sp. NPDC001904; assembly: GCF_040297005.1. NCBI lineage: Bacteria > Bacillati > Actinomycetota > Actinomycetes > Kitasatosporales > Streptomycetaceae > Streptomyces > Streptomyces sp. NPDC001904. The sequence goes on from NZ_JBEOYI010000018.1 coordinate 63,686, forward strand.
GTTCCGTCAGCCGCCGGTGAGCGTCATGGCGAGGGCGTCCTCCAGCGCGGCGACCGTCCGCGCGGGGTCCTCCGCGTGCACGGTGGCGAAACCGAGCTCCGCCGCCGGGGGCAGGTACTGCGCGGTGTCGTCGACGAACACGCAGTCCTCGGCCGCCAGCCCGAGCCGGTCCAGGACGAGCCGGAACATCGTGGGCTCGGGCTTGCGCGTGCCGTGGAGTTCGGACAGCACCACGGCGTCGTAGAGCTCGTCGATGTCGTATCCGTCGTAGAGGTTCCACGGCGTGAGGCCCACGGAGTTCGAGAGGATGCCGACCTTCACCCCGGCCCGGCGCGCGGCGGCGGCCGCCGCGATCACCGTGGGTTCGGGGCGCAGGTCGGCGAAGATCCGTCCCATCAGGTTGTCCGGGTCGAGGCCGAGGAGCCGGCCGGCCGCCTCGTTCCACTCCGGCTGGCCGATGGTGCCCCGCTCCAGGTCCTCGGTGCGGGCGATCCCCTCGGGGTTCAGATAGAGGCCGGTGAGCAGCGTCCCCTCGGCCAGTCCCGCGCGCCGCTCGAAGGCGAGCGCGGCGGGCAGCAGAGGGGTCGTCAGCACACCACCGAAGTCGAGGACGAGTCCCTTGCGGTGGAGAGTCATACGCACACCTTAGAGCGTCGCCGAGACATGTCCCGCACCGACAGGTGTGTTTCTCCCCGAGCGGGACATGTGTGCCCGTTCGGCACAGGGCGTACCCGGGTCAGGCGCTCCGGTACCGGTGCGGGTCCGCGGGGAAGACACCGAGGACGCGTACCTCGCTGGAGAAGAAGCGCAGCTCGTGCAGGGCCAGCGCGACCCGCTCGTCGTCCGGGTGGCCCTCGATCTCCACGTAGAACCGGCTCGCGCTGCGGCCCGCTCCCATCTGGTAGCTCTCGATCTTGGTGAGGTTGACGCCGCTGCTGGCGAATCCGCCGAGCGCCTTGTACAGAGCGCTCGGGATGTTGCGCACGCAGAAGAACAGGCTCGTCATCGTCGGTTCCCCGAGGGCCGGAGCCGGGGCGGCCTCGCGGGACAGGACGACGAATCGCGTGGTGTTGTCCGGGTCGTCCTCGACGCCCGCGCGCAGCACCTCCAGACCGTGCAGCGCGGCCGCGGCGGGCGGGGCGAGGGCCGCGTGCCGCGGGTCGCCCAGCTCGGCCACCTCGCGCGCGGCTCCGGCGGTGTCGTCGCAGACGAGGGTGCGCCAGCCGCCCTCGCGCAGCAGCTTGCGGCACTGGCCGAGCGCGTGCACGTGACTGCGTACGCATTCCACCTGATCGAGCGTCGCACCGGGCACGCCCATGAGGTCGAAGCGGATCGCGAGGAAGTACTCGGCGTTGATGAAGAGCCCCGACTCGGGCAGCAGGTGGTGCACGTCCGCGACGCGTCCCGCGGCGGAGTTGTCGACGGGGATCACCGCGACATCGGCCGTACCCAGCGTCACGGCGTCCAGGGCCTGCTCGAAGCTCGTGCACGGCAGCTGCGGGTCCCCGGGAAACAGCGCGCTCGCAACGGTCGCCGAGTTGGATCCCAGTTCACCCTGGTACGTGACGGTTGTCACCGGTTTACGCCCTTCCACGTGGTTCTGTCGCCGGGCGGCAGCCGCTCGCTCGCACACCGCACCAGGTGCAGTATCGGTGCTCCGGGCGCCCGGAGCCGCATCAGGGGGTGGCGACGGCATGACGACTCGCGGCGGGCGACGGTGGAACGGGTCGTGATGCACGGTCAACCTACTTAAGTACAGCGGGTCGCGGACGACGAGAGTGGAGCGCGCCAGCCTCCGCCCCAGGGAAGGACCCACGTCATGAGCGGCCACGCACCAGGTGCCCCGACCGGCAGAAGCGTCCCGGGCCGTCGCCCCCGGCTGACCCTGGACATCGAGCGCGTCCTGGGCGTGCGTGCCCGGCAGGCCATCAGGGCCGAGTTCCTGTTCGACCCGGCGGCGCCGCTGGTCGTGTCGGTGGAGTTCGTCGCCGAGGGAGGTCCGCGGGTGCTGTGGCGGATCGGGCGGGACCTGCTCCAGGAGGGGCTGTACTCGATGAGCGGCCTCGGGGACGTACGGGTCTGGCCCGCGGCCGGGCAGCGCGGAGCGACGGCCCGGATGCAACTGGCCTCCGGCGACACGGCCGCCCTGTTCGAGCTGCCCGTGCCGCCCCTGGCCGCGTGGCTCACGCACACGTACGAGCTCGTCCCCGCAGGGGAGGAACTCGCCGACGTCGACTGGGACGTCACGGCCGCGGATCTGCTGCACGGCCCTCGGGCGCACTCCGACTGAGCGAGGCGTCCCCATGTGACGGGCCGCTGGGGGATCCTCGTGCCGGCCGCGCTCCACCAGGGCGAATCCCCGTTCGGCGTGCTGCGCCGGCACATCGAGGGCATCAGCGAGAAGATGCTGTCCCACACGCGGACACGGCCGTAGCACCGGAGCGCGGACCCGGATCCCTGGGCCTCACGAGCCTGACGGTCGTGGCGAGTGTGCTGCCGGCCTCGCTGATCGGCGTCGCGTTCGCCGTGCTGCTGTGGGCGATCTCCGACGCGAACAGCTCGGTGTCGGACCATCGCGCATCCCGTACGGCTCTCGTGGAGGCCGGGACGATGGAACGGCTGCTGCTCGACCTGGAGACGGGGCCGCGCGGTTTCGTGATCACCGGGCGGGAGGAGTTCCTCCCGCCGTTGCCGAAGGCGCGCGACCAACACCGGGCGGTGGTACGGCCGGTACGCGGTGCGGCGGCCGCGGCTCAGGAACTCGCGGGCGGCGACCTGAGTGTGCGGATGCCGCCCAGCTCGGTGGCCGAGATCGGGGCGCTCGGCACGTCGTTCAACACCATGGCGGCCTCCCTCCCTCCAGGACAGCCGCCGACGCATCGTGGAGAGCACCGCGGCCGTGCACCGGCGCACGGCCCACGATCTGCACGACGGAGCGCAGCAGCGACTTGTCAGCCTCATGATCGGGCTGCGGCTCGCGCGGGAGCTGATCCCGCCACGCAGACCCCGGCGCTCGATCTGCTGGACCAGTCGATCGACAACGCGCAGACGGCCGTCAACGAACTGCGGGAGCTCGCCTCCGGTATCTGTCCGCTCGTCCTGACGATGAAGGGGCTGGTGGCCGCTGTGCACGATCTCGCGGTGCGGTGGCCCTGTGCCCAGGGTCGTCGAGCGCGCGCACGAGCGGAGGGTCTCCCCCACGGTCGAGTCGAACGCCTACTTCGTCGTGGCCGAGGCGGTGACCCACGCGGTCAAGCAGCGGCACCACCCTGCGGATCCGCATACCGATTCCCGCGTGATCCGCGGGGCGCGCGTGCCGTCACCGCCGGGCGGTGCCGTCCGCCGTGCTCCTCCGGGCATGGTCCGTGCCGAGTCGCCGGCGGTCCTTGCCCGAAAGGCCGCCCCAGACTCCGTACGTCTCCTCGTGCGCCAGGGCCGTCGCGGCGCACCGGTCGGCGACCGCGCAGCCGGCGCAGATGCGGCGGGCCTGCTCCTCGCGGTCGCGGCGGGCGCGGCCGCGCTCGCCCGACGGGGAGAAGAAGACCGAACTGCTCATACCGCGGCAGGCGGCCCGGTCCTGCCACTGCCAGTCGACGAGGAGGGGGCGCGGGGAGCTGTGCATCGTCATGCCTTTCGAGGTGGTGGGTGTCGCAGGTGTGCGTGAGACAGGTGCGGGGGTCATTACGCGGGCTGGACGAGACGTCCCGGTCCACGCCGTCGAGTTCGGCGCCGCGGGCCACCAAGGCGTAGGTCTCGGCGAGCCAGCGGGCGACGGGTCCAACGGGGATCTCGAAGAGCGCGGTGCGGGTGCTGCCCAGCCGCAGGCAGAAGGCGGACCGCTCGCCGTCGGCGCCGTCCACCGGCCAGAGTGCGACATCGCCCGCGCCGGTCCGGGCGGTGAGGCCCTCGGTGAGCAGATCGCGGGCGAAGACCCAGCGCACGAACCGGTCGCCGTCCGTGGCCACGATCAGGGTGACGGCCGGCGGGTCGCGGGTGTCGTACGAGAACTCACCGGCGCGGCGGACGGACAGGGCGGAGATCACCCAGAGCGTGGTCTCCACGGGGAGACAGCGGCGTGGGACACCTGCTCAAGGAGAAGGCCCCGGCGGGTCTTTGGCCGGGTCAGGGCGCGGTGGGGGCGAACAGCCCCCGCAGGTCGGCGTCGACCAGCTTGTCCTTGGGGACGAAGGACTCGATGCCGGCGCCGCGCAGTTCCTCCCGCGACCAGAGCGACGTGTCGGTGGAGGTCAGCACGATCCGCGGCGGGCGGTCCTCCCGGGTCAGCTGCCGCGCCACGCCCAGCCCGTCCGCGTCGGGCAGACGGAGATCGAGCAGCAGCCCGTCGGGGCGGTGGGCCCGCACCGCTGCCAGGGCCGACGCACCGTCCGGTGACTCCGCCACGGCCCGCAGGCCCCGCGCCGTCAGCAGCGTCGTGGCGACGCGGCGGCATCCGGGGTCGTCGTCGACGACGACGGTACCGATGCACATGATCCCAGCTTGCCGGGCGGTCCGACGGTGCGGCCATAGGGGAATCCCTACGGTTTTGTGTATGGCTCACGCGTCGCACGGGCCAGGCCGCTCTGGGCGCTCAGCGGAACCTCCTTGATGAAGAGGGTCACCAGCAGGGCGATCAGGGCGATCGGGGCCGCACAGAGGAAGAGGTCACCGATGCCGTGTCCGTAGGCGCTCTCCAGCCAGGTGCGCACGGAGGAGGGCAGCAGGGCGAGGTCCGGGAAGGCGCCGTCGCCGGAGGCCCGCGCGGCCGTGACGCGGTCGGCCGGAACGAGTTGCGTGAGGGTGTCGCGCGTGTAGTGGCCGATCCGGGTGGTGAGGATCGCGCCGAGCACCGAGACGCCGACCGCGCCGCCGAGCGAGCGGAAGAAGGTGACCGTCGAGGAGGCGGCGCCGAGGTCGTCGGCCGACACCTGGTTCTGGGTGCACAGCACGAGGTTCTGCAGGGTCATGCCGACCCCGAGCCCCATCAGGGTCATGCACAGGGCGATGAACACGTACGAGGTGTCGTACCGGAGCATGCCGAGCAGTGCGAGCCCCGCCGTGAGCAGGACTCCGCCCGTGAGCAGCCAGCCCTTCCAGCGGCCGGTACGGGTGATGACGCGTCCGGAGACGGTCGAGGAGACGAACAGCCCCGCGATGAACGGGATCGTCATGAGCCCCGACCGCGTCGGCGAGTCGCCGCGCGCCAGCTGGAAGAACTGACTGAGGAAGACGGTGCCCGCGAACAGGGCGACGCCGACGAACAGGGAGGACAGCGAGGCGAGCGCGATGGTGCGGTTGCGGAACAGCCGCAGCGGGATGATCGGTTCGGCCGCTCTTGTCTCGACGAGGAGGAAGGCGAGCGTCAGCAGGAGGGCGCCCGCGACCGACGCGCAGGTCTGCCAGGACAGCCACGCGTACGTGTCCCCGGCGAAGGTGACCCAGACCAGCAGCAGGCAGACGGCCGCGCTGACGAGGAAGGCGCCCGTCCAGTCGATCCTGGCCGCGCGTCCGGTCACCGGCAGGTTCAGTGTCCGTTGCAGTACCACCAGGGCGACGAGCGCGAAGGGGATGCCGATGAAGAGGCACCAGCGCCAGCCGAGCCAGCTGGTGTCGGTGATGACTCCGCCGAGCAGCGGACCGCCGACGGTGGCCACGGCGAAGGTCGCCCCGAGGTAGCCGGAGTAACGCCCACGCCGGCGCGGGGAGATCATCGCGGCCAGGACGACCTGCGCCAGTGCGGAGAGTCCACCGCCGCCGAGGCCCTGGATCACGCGGGCGGTGATCAGCGTGGCGGCGTTCGGCGCGAGTCCGGCGACGAGGGAGCCTACGCAGTAGACGACCAGCGCGGACTGGACGAGCGTCTTCTTGCAGAACTGGTCGGCGAGTTTGCCCCACAGCGGGGTGGACGCCGTCACCGCGAGGAGGGAGGCGGTGACGACCCAGGTGTAGGCGCTCTGGCCGCCGCCGAGATCGCTGATGATCCTCGGCAGGGCGTTGGTGACGACGGTCGAGGACAGGATGGCGGCGAACAGGCCGAGCAGCAGTCCCTAAAAGGCCCGCATGATCTGCGCGTGGGTCATCGGCGCGGGCTGCGGCCCGCCGCCGGGGTGGGCCTGGGGCCGTACGCCGGCGCCCGGGGTGGTGGTCATGGGGTGTCGCGTCCTTACGTGGGTGACAGCGGGGTGGTGACCGGGCCGAGAGGCTCTCGCCCCGGTCGGCGCAAGCCGGGCGCGGGGTGCGGACACCGGCTCAGTCTTGAGGCCCCTGCAGGACACACACATCCGTCGGTTGACTGCGTCACGGGGACGGAACACCCAGCCGTGCAGCTCACATGGAGGAAAGTCGACCCTGGCGTCGGCAAGTTCGGGGGCGCGCTGCGCCGTGGCGAGGGTCAGTCGGTCGACTGATCCCGGGGCGACGAGGAGACTCGACACTGAGGCGACCACCACGTCCGAACCACTTCTTCGGAAAGGACCGCACTCATGACGGTCATCAACGGCCCGCTGCCGGACAAGGAACGCGCGATCGCGGGCGAGGCGCTCCAGGCGACACTGGTCGACCTTCTCGACCTGTCCCTGGTGGCCAAGCAGGCACACTGGAACCTCTACGGGCCTCGCTTCCGCTCCATCCATCTTCAGCTCGACGAAGTGGTCGGCACCGCCCGCGACTTCGCGGACGCGGTGGCGGAGCGAGCCGCAGCACTGGGCGTCAGCCCGGACGGCCGGGCGGCCACGATCGCCGCCACCAGCGGCGCGCCCGCCTTCCCGGCCGGCTGGACGAAGGACGTCGACGCCGTCGACGCGCTGGTCCGGACGTTCGCCGCCGTCATCGCACGGGCCCGCACCCATGTCGAACTGACCGGTCCGGTCGACGCCGTGACACAGGATCTGCTGATCGGGCTGACCGCGGCGCTGGAGAAGCAGAGCTGGATGTTCCAGGCCGAGAACAGGGGCTGACGGACCCCGAAAGGACCGGAGGATCCCGGGGGCGGCCGCGCGGAAGGGACACGAAGACGGGCCACGGAGACGGGCCGCCCCCGCAGGGATCAGCTCGCGGCGCCCAGGTGCGTGGCGAAGTAGTCGGCGAGCTTGTCGACGGCCTCGTCGACGTACTCCTTCTTGTCGTACAGGTCGACGTGGCTGGCGCCCTCGATCCGGTACAACTCCGCACTCCCGGTGGCGCGCTGGTGCGCCTCGACCGCCATCCACGCGGTGACGGCGCGCTCCCCGATGATCTGGAGCATCGGGCGCGGTCCGATCAGCGGGACGGCGAAGAAGGCGTCGTAGAAGGCCAGTTTGTCGATGCTCTCCCAGGCCAGGAACTTGGCGGACCGCTCGTGCCCGCCGCGCGCGGTGCAGTAGTACTCGAACCCCTCGACGCCGTGCTCACCGCCGAGCTCGCGGGCCTGCTCCGCCATCTCGGGGAACATCGTCATCACCCCCGGGTCCGTCCCCCGGGCGGCGGCGGTCCGCGCCTGTCCGGCCGCGTCCAGCAAGGACCGGAAGACGGCCGGGTCCTGGCCGCCGTCGGCACCGAGGCGGAACTGGCGGGACGGGTCGGCGGTGGAGACCGTGGCCACGGCACGGACGCGGTGGTCGCCGCCGGCGGCGGCCAGTGAGTAGCCGCCGGAGGCACAGATGCCGAGCAGACCGATCCGCCCGGCGTCGACCTCGTCGCGGGTGGTGAGGTAGGAGACGGCGGCCTTGAAGTCCTCGACGCGCTGCCCGGGGTCCTCCAGGCCGCGCGGGAGCCCGCCCGACTCACCCTGGTGGGCGGCGTCGAAGGCGAGGGTGACGAAGCCGCGCCCGGCCATCGACTGCGCGTAGGTGCCGGACGTCTGCTCCTTCACTCCCGTTCCGGGGTGACCGACCACCAGCGCGGGCCACGGTCCGGATCCGGCCCCCTCGGGCAGGTAGAGGTGAGCGGCGATCTCGATGCCGGCGCTGTCGAAGGTGACGCTGAATCTGGCCATGGGGCACTCTCCCTGTTCCTGGTGTCCTCGCGGTCCGCGGACTCGGTCCGTCCTGAACACGTCTCTACGATCACAGGGGCCGGCCGCCTCGAAAAGAGACAGGTTTCTGCCTGGGAAAGAACCTTCCCCCTCACATGTAAGGCACGGGACCAACCCCTATGTCACCGGCGTCGCCGTGGCCGACAAGGACATCGCCACCTCCGCGCTGACCGTGGACGACGTGGTGGTCCACACCGCGACGACACTGGGCACCGTCGTGCTCGGCGCGGTGGTGTCGTGGCTGCTGCTGCCCGTCGACGAGGCCGCCGTCGGACGCTCGTACGCGATCGCCGTCGGTGCCGCCCTCGCCGCCTTCGTCCTGTCGGGTCTTCCGGCCCAGTTCGGGACCGCGCCGCCGGGTGACGAGCCCGTGGGCAACTCCTCACATGTGCACGGTCGGCGGTGCCAGATGCCAGATACAGGTATCAGGTGTGAGAAGACCACCACATCCGCTGGCAGCACATGTGACATCCCCACCCTTCGGACACATGTGCGCGTGCGCCCCGATGCCGTCGGGGCGGGACGTCCGAGACTCCCGCGCACCAGCGCCTTTGCGTCTATCGTGAAGAGTGAACATGCCCGGCCAACATGCCGACGGCCCACCCGGTATCCACACCCATCTGCACGGCACCCTTCGCGTGGGTAGCATGCGCAGCGACATCCATATGGAGGGAGTGAACGGTTGTGAGCAGCCGATCAGCCGCCACGCTCCGGTCGCGGTACGCAGAACAGGCCGCGTCGGACCTGGCGGACAACCGCCGGCGTCAGCAGGAACTCGCGGACCAGCTCGCGGTCCTGAAGCAGCAGGAGGCGCTGCTGGTGGACATCCTGAACCTTGCCGAGCGGTACGAGGGTTTCGCCGACGCCTCGCGCCTGCCGGAGCAGGTCCAGGACGAAGCGGGCGCCGCACAGGCGCCGACAGCCAAGAAGACGTCCGGGGTCGCCAAGGCCCCCGCGACCACCAGGACTCCGGCCGGAAAGGCCCCCGCAGCCAAGAAGGCCACGGCGAGCACGAAGGCGAAGGGTGACGCGAAGGGAAAGGTTGGCGCGAAGGGGAAGTCGCGTCAGCCGCTCCTCGGGGACCTGCTGGTCGACCTGCTCGCCGGACACGACACTCCGCAGCCGGCATCCGATCTGCGCGAGGAACTCCTGGCGAAGCACCCGGACCGCAATCCGACGCCGCAGGTGGTGCGCAACACGCTCGAATCGCTGGTCGCCAAGAGCCGCATCCGGCGCCACAAGAAGCAGCGGTCCGTGATGTACACCCTCGTGAAGTCCGCGAACTGAGCGCACACGCCCCGGCGGACGACGGCCGGACACACATCCCCTCCTCCCGCGGACGGTGGCCGACGGCCCCCGCGGGAGGGATGTGTCCGGCGGCACCACATTCTCCCCGGGGACGTTTCCGGGCGTGCCTCTGTGCACGCCGCCCTATGCACGCCAGATGTTGTCGAACGCGTCGATCTCGATGGCCCGGCGCAACCGCGCGGCCGCCAGATGTGTGACCGCCTCCCCTACAGCGGCGAGGACGGTGACGACCGCGTCATCGCCCGGGTCGTCCCGCCGCTGCCACGACGACGTGTCCTGACGCCTCGTCGCCGCCAGCAGCTCGACGAGTACGGGTTCGCAGGACGCGGCGCGCGCCTGCGCGGCGCGGCGGGCGAGGACATCGGCACGGCGATCCGGGTCCGCCGGTCTCGCCCAGAACTTGTGGCGCTTCGGGCGCGGGCGGTCGATCAGGCCGGACCGCTCCAGCTCGGCGACGTAGGCGGCGGCCAGTCCGGGGCCGCGCCGCCACAGCCAGTTCTCCACCGTCTCGTACGGCTCGTTGCGGACGAGCGTCGCGGCCGCACGGTCCAACAGGCCGTCATCTGCGGGTCGTCGGGGGCCCGGCACCATGCGGTCGCCGTCCACAGACAGCGCGCCCCTCATGACGAGGTCGATGGCCTCGGCGCCCGCGAGCGCGAGGGACAGGGCACCGGGTTCCGCGCGCTGCTCGTGCGGCACGTCCAGGGCGACCAGGACGAGGTCTTGTGCGGTGGTTGTGGTGGTCATCAGCGGAGCTCCTTGACGTCCGGCCGGGCCTCAGAGGAAGTCGGAGACCGACGGGCCGTACCCCCACATGACCGCGGTCGCGGACCAGCTCCACATCTGCGTGGTGTCGTGGCGCTCGTGGTCGCCCAACGGGACAGTGCCGGTGGGGTCGGTGGTGCCCGTGGTGCCGATGGTGGAGACCGGCGAGGGGTGGGTGACGGCGCGGCGCCGCTCGGGGGTCCGGATGCGCGAGTACGTGTCGGAAACCATGGCGTGTGCCGTCTCTCTCCGGTCGGCGGTGCGGATGGTGCGGGCCCCGTGCCGGGGGAAGGGGCACGGGGCCCGCGGTTCGGGGGAAGGTCAGGCGGCGGCCCGGGCGTCGATGACGACCGGCACGTTGCCGCGGGTGGCCTTGGAGTACGGGCAGATCTGATGGGCGGCGTCGGCAAGCTCCTGAGCCGTGCTCCGGTCGACGCCTCCGAGGACCGGCGTCAGGACCGCGGAGAGGGAGAACTCGCCGTCGTCGCCGTGCGTGAGGGTGACCTCGGCGGTGATGGCGGTGCTGGTCAGCCGGATCTTGCGGCTCGTCGCGGCGCGGCGCAGGGCGCCGAGGAAGCAGGCGGCCCAGCCGGCGGCGAGCAGTTGCTCGGGGTTGGTCGCGGCGCCTGACCCGCCGAGCTCCTTCGGCAGGGCGAGGCCGGTCTCCAGCAGCCCGTCCGAGGAGTGGACACGGCCTCCGTTGCGGCCCTCTCCGTCGACGTCGACAACAGCGGTGTAGCTGACAGCCATGACTCGTGCTCCCCATCCGGGTCGGTAGGTGTTCGGGCACGCCCCGCAACTGACCCGATCAGGGGCACCAGTTGGGGCGGTGATGGAATCGTGGCAGATATCTACGTCACCAGTCAAGACAGTTACTCGGGGCATTCAACGTCCACTCGGGACCTCACACCCGACACCTCGCCCATCTTGACAGGTCACACCCGGCCGTGCGAGCGTTCGTCACCAGTCAGACCAGTTATCCATCGGTGAGGGAAGAACCCATGGCAGTCGTCCGCTTTCATCTCCTGTCCACGCTCAGCCCGTCGGACGTCCTGGCGGTGCTGACGGACTTCGGTCCCTCGCGCGCCGAGTCCTGGCCCACGATCGACACCGACCACTTCGAGGTGCACGGCCTCGGGGACACCTGGGCCGAGGTGACCGAAGGCACCGCTGCCGCCTGGGAGCGGGCGCGCTACGAGTGGCAGCCCGGGGGCGACACGGTCACCATCACCACCCTCGACTCCAAGCTGTTCGGAGCCGGCGGCGGCTGGGTCTTCCGAATGACTCCGGAGGGCCCCGGCACCCGGGTCGATGTCGAACTGACCCGCACACCAGGCACGTTCAAGGGCAAGGTGCTCGCCTCACTGCTGCCGCTCGCGGCGCCCGCCTCACTGCGCAAGTCGTTCGCCGGACCGCTTCAGGCAGCATGACACATGTGCCGGCGGCGGGCAGCACTTACGGGCTATCGCTCACACGTGCCCGCCTCGACAGGCGCCCGCATCACACCTTGTCGACCCCCATCACACCTCGCCCCACCTGGAGCCACCGATGACCGCATCGCCCACCCAGGGCGCCGGCCCGCTCTCCCCCGGCAGTCACGCCTATCAGCTGGCCGGCATCGTCCAGCGGTACCACGTGCACGGCTCGGGGCCGGTGTGTGTGGTCCACTCCGGTGGCCCCGGGATCGCCTGGGACTACCTGCGCATGCCCGCGCTGGAGGACCATCTGACGATGGTGTATGTCGAGCCCATCGGCACGGCCGACGACAGCCGGCTGCCCTCACACCCGCACGGGTACACCCGGGAGCGGTACAGCGGCTTCCTCGACGTGCTCATCAGCCGCCTGGGCGTGCCCGAGGTCCATCTGCTGGGGCACTCGCACGGGGCGTTCGTGGCCGCCCACCACGCACTGCACCGGCCCGAACGGCTCGCGGGGATCGTGCTCTACGAGGGCGCACCCGTCACCGGGCCCGAGCACGGGGCCGAGGCGGGCCGGATGGTGGAGGCCTGGGCCGCGCGACACGCCGGGCACCCCGGACTGCCCGATGTGCTGGCGGCGTTCGGCGCGATGTCCCGCATCCGCGACGACGACGGCACCGTGGCCGTGGCCCGCGGTGTGCTGCCGTCGTACTTCGCCGACTACTGGGCCGACGAGGAACGGCTGGCGCCGTTCAGGGACGCGATCCGGGCCACGTACATCTCCGGTCTGGACGATGACCTCACCCCCGACGTCATCGACGACCGCGTCGCGCTCAAGGGACTTGATGTGCCCACCCTGGTCGTGGTGGGCCTGCACGATGTCATCTGCGGACCGCGCTGGGGCCGCGAACTGTCCGAACTGATCCCCGGAGCCCGGCTGTTGACGCTGGAGAACAGCGGGCACTTCGGTCACTTGGAAGAGCCCGAGCTCTTCGCCGACGCCGTCCGCGACTTCATCCTGAGCGCCGGTACCGAAAAGCCCGGCGACCGCCGCCGCTGACCCGGAGGTGCGGCCACGTCGGCAGACCGGACTCCGCCGTCACGGGGATGGGACGGCGGAGCCGGCACCCCCCATTGTTCCCGGTTCAACTTCCCCACCGCCAGAGGGCATACCCGGTCGGCGAACACGCGGCACAGGAGTCACGAAGGTTCCGGAAGCCATGAAGATCACCGGGCTCGTTAGACTCCCCCGCATGTCCGACATCGACGCGATCCGCCGCGCCACCTACATCAGCCTGACGACGCACCGGAAGGACGGCACCCCGGTCGCGACCCCCGTGTGGCAAGTACCGCGGGCCGACGGTGCGGTCCTCGTCGTGACACCGGCCGACTCCTGGAAGGTCAAGCGGATCCGCAACAACGACGCCGTGACGGTCGCCGTCTGCACCGTGCGCGGACGTATCGCCCCCGATGCCGCCGTCCTGTCCGGCACCGCGCGCCTGCTCGACGAGGCGGGCACCGCCGACGCGCAGAAGCTGCTCGGAAAGAAGTACGTCACCTCGCGGATCGGCAACGGAATCCTCAAGGTCCTCCGTGTCCGCAAGAAGCCCAACATCGGTATCGAGATCACCCTCTGATGCTCCATCAGTGAGTGATTCCGTTGATCAAATTCGGACCGAAGGGCACAGGGAGCAAAGAGAAGAAGTCTCCGGCAATCGATTTGGGCATATGCCATGCCGTGTTGCCTTCAACTGTCTAGGGTTCCGGCGGGGGCTGGAGTTCCAGCCCCCGCATCCCATGGAGGAGAACCCGTGACCAATGTGGAAGTGTCCCTCAAGACCCTGCTGACGGAGGTCGAGGGTGCGCTGGGGGCCGCCGTCGTCGACTACACGAGCGGCATGGCGCTGGGCACCCTGGGCGGCGGCAAGGAACTGGACCTGACCGTCGCGGCGGCCGGCAACACCGACGTGATCCGCGCCAAGATGCGCACCATGGAGACGCTCGGCCTCCAGGCCGAGATCGAGGACATACTCATCACCCTCGGCACCCAGTACCACCTGATCCGCCCGGTCTCCGGCCGCACGGGGAACGGGCTGTTCATCTACCTCGTCATCGACAAGGGCCGGTCGAACCTCGCAATGGCGCGGCATCATCTCCGGCGCGTCGAGGAGCAGTTGGAAGTCTGAGCCCCGGCTCTTTTTCTTTGCTCACGACTTGAAGACTTCTTCACGTCTCCATCTCTGCATCCGTCGAACTCTCGGATCCGGCGGCCTCCGGCCGGGAAGGATGGGACGGCACGGCGGGTGCGGCGGCGGGAGTGGCCGCCGCTCCCCGTCTCCACACCCGCATCCGCACTCCGAGCCAGGGAAGTGAGCGATCCCCGTGCAGGCGCCCCTCTACCAGGTCAAAGCAGAGTTCTTCCGCATGCTCGGACACCCGGTCCGGATACGTGTTCTGGAGCTGCTTCAGAACGGGCCGGTATCGGTACGCGATCTGCTGATCGACATCGACATCGAACCCTCGAACCTCTCGCAGCAACTCGCCGTCCTGCGCCGCTCCGGCATCGTCATCTCCACCCGCGAGGGCGCCACCGTCAACTACGCCCTCGCCGGGGGTGACGTCGCCGAACTCCTGCGCGCCGCCCGCCGGATCCTCACCGAACTGCTCGCGGGCCAGAGCGCCCTGCTGGCCGAACTCCAGGACTCCGAGGTCCCCGGGCACGACGAGCGCCCGGAACACTCCGAACATCCCGGGCAACCCGCCGCACACGTCCGCCATTGACAGCATGGGGAGCATGACGACGACGCTCGGAGCCTTTGTCCTCGGTACTCCCGATCCGCGCGCGCTGGCGGACTTCTACCGCGCCCTGCTCGGCTGGACGGAGGTGGACCGCCAGCCGGAGTGGGTACGACTACGCGCTCCCGAGCGCGAACGCCCCGGTCTCAGCTTCCAGTACGAGCCCGACCACACCCCGCCGGCCTGGCCCGCGCGCCCCGGCACCCAGCAGATGCAGGCCCACCTCGACATCCAGGTCGACGACCTGGCCGCGGAGACCGAACGGGCCCGCGCTCTCGGGGCGACGATCGAGGACCATCAGCCCCAGCCGGACGTACGGGTCATGCGCGACCCGCACGGCCACCTGTTCTGCCTCTTCCTGCCCGGCGCCTGACCGGCCGCGCTCAGCCGGACGCGCCGACCTCGGTCACCACGGTGGACAGCGCCTCGCCGAGCGGCAGTTCGACCCGGCCGGCGGCCCAGCGGTCGCCCCGGGTCGGCCCCTGGTTGACGACCAGGACCGGAGTCCCCGCGTCGGCCGCACGGCGGACGAAGCGCAGCCCGGACATGACCGTCAGGGACGAGCCGAGCACCAGCAGCGTGGTGGCGCCGTCGACCGTCTCCCGGCACAGCGCCACACGCTCGGGCGGGACGTTCTCCCCGAAGAAGACGACGTCCGGCTTGAGGACTCCGGTGCCGCAGGCCTCGCACGGCACCAGCCGGAACTCGCGCACCGCCGCCTCGGGCAGTTCCACGTCACCGTCCGGATTGACCCGCGCGGCCCGGTGCCGCTCGGCGACCGCCTCGAACCCCGGATTGGCCGCGCGCAGCTGCCGGTCCAGCTCGGCACGGGTGCTGGTGCGGCCGCAGCGCAGGCAGACGACCCGGCTGAGGCTCCCGTGCAGCTCGATGACGTGCCGGGCGCCGGCCGCCTGCTGGAGACCGTCGACGTTCTGCGTGATGACGCCGGTGACAAGACCGGCGCGGGTCAGCGCGGTCACCGCACGGTGCCCGGCGTTCGGCCGGGCCCGGGTCATGGCGCGCCAGCCGAGCTGGCTGCGGGCCCAGTACCGCTGCCGGGCCTCCTCGCCGCCGATGAAGTCCTGGTACGTCATCGGGGTGTGCCGGCGCAGTGAGCCGTGCTCGCCCCGGTAGTCCGGGATGCCCGACTCGGTCGAGAGGCCCGCACCGCTCAGCACCACGACTCCGCCCGCTCGCACGGCGTCGACGACGGCCGACAGATCGGTCGTGGGCGCGGGCAGATCGCCGGTGGGCTCCCAGTTCAGCGTAGGTCTGATCCGCATGTCTGCCAGCGTACGCAGCCCGGCGGTCCTGGGCCGGTCAGGTGCCGGTCAGGGCACGGCAGGCCATCTGCAGGGCCAGCCGGTAGCTCGCGTCGTCCAGGTCGATGCCGAGGCGGTCGCGGACCTGGTGCAGCCGGGCACCGACGGTGTTGCGGTGCAGGCCGAGGGCGCGGGCCGTGGCGGCGGCCGAACCGCCGCTCTCCAGGAAGACCCGCAGGGTCGTCAGCAGGTGGGCGTGCTCGGGGTCGCGCAGCGGGGCGAGTGCCGTCTCGGCGAAGGCCCGGGTGATGTCGGACTGCTGCCAGGCGGCCAGCAGCTGGCCCACGCCGAGTTCGTCGGTGTGCTCCACGGCGGGGCGGAACTCCCGGGCTGCGGCGAGCCGCGCCGCGTTGCGGGCCTCGGTCAGCGTGTCCGCGAGACCGCCGGGGCCCTGGTGGGGCCGGCCGATGCCCGCGACCAGGCGCCGCCGCACGGGCAGGTCGGCGAGGGCTCTGCGGACGTCGCGCAGCAGTCGGCGGGGGTCGTCGGTCACCGGCGGCCGGACGCTGCTGGCCCACAGGTCCCAGGAGGCGTCGTCCTCGGCCACGGCCTGCACGGTGAGGCCGTGCCGGGCCAGTGCCGCGACCAGCGCCGTGACGAAGGTGTCGGCCCCGTCGCCCGCGGGGGTGTGTTCCGCGCGGACGAACAGGCCGAGGTGCCAGTCCTCCAGGCGCCAGCCGAGGGCGACGGCCCGCTCCACGGTCTCCCGGCTGACGCTCGACCGGCCGGTGACGACGTCGGTGAGCAGCCGTCGGCGGGCGGCCCGGTCGTGGTCGGCGCGGGTGCGGGCGCCCGCGAGCCAGGACCGGACGAAGGGTTCGAGCAGGGCCAGACCGAGGGTGATGGTCTCGGCGCGGCTGTCGTCGACGCCGTCCACGGGGCAGAGCAGCCAGGCGGGGACAGGGGCGGCGCCGCCCGGGCGCCGCCCGGCGGACGGGTCGGCGTGCACGGGGTGGGCGAGCAGCCGGGCGGTGCGCTGCGGGACGGCGAGTTCGGGGCGCAGGGTGTCGGTGCGGACCGGGTCGCCGAGGATCGCCGCGCCGTCGGGGGTGACGAGGCTGATGTCCGCGGTGAGGACGGCGCGGGCCGCGACGATCAGGTCCGGGCCCTCGGTGTGGTGGGCGAGGCGGCGGACCAGGGTCTCCACGGTGCGGGCCCTGGCCACCTCGGGGGCGCGCACCCGGAGGGTCAGGTCGAGGGCGAGGCGGAACGGGTCGTCGGTCGGTGCCCACAGCACGGGGATGCGCAGCCGGTCGGCGAGCCGGACGGCTGACAGGGGCGGCCGGTCGGTGTCGCCCACGGTGACGCAGAGCGCGGCCGCGCCGGCCTCCTGGGCGCGGCGCACCAGCGCGTCGAGGCGGTAGGCGGGGGCGGCGTCGCGGGCGTCGCAGATCACGAGGTGCCCTGCGATCGCGTCGAGGGTGCCCTGGTAGGCGATGACGTCGGTGACCGGACGGTCCAGGCCCGCGTGTCCGGCGAGGGTGCGGGCGGTGCGCAGCAGCGGGTCGGCGAGCAGGTCCGCGACGGTGGGTGTCGCACTCATGCCGGGCCCTTCTCGGTGCGGCGGCCCCAGCCGGGCGGCGCCGTGCGGTGCGGGGCGGGTGTCAGGTCGAGGCCGAAGGCCGCGGGGCCGACCAGGGCGGTGGCCTCCGCGGGCCAGTCGTACAGGGCGGGCAGGGCCAGCAGGACCAGGTGCTGGCCGGTGCGGATCTGGTCGGCGCGCAGCGGGCGGCGGCCGCTGGGGTCGACGGCGGTGACGATGCGCGGGCAGGCGGCGCGGGTGACGCCGTCGACGGTGACGGCCAGGTACTCGTCGAGGAGGTCGACGCGGACGACGGCGCCGGTGCGCCGGTCGGTGAGGGTGGCCCAGCCGGGGCTCAGGTCCTGGCGCGGGACGATCTCCTCGGTGCGGCCGACCGCGAGCAGTTCGGCGTCGAGGGCGGCGGCGAGGTCGTCGGGGGTGGTGCGGTGGTCGCCCGCGGCGGCCAGGAAGCGCTCGCCGAGGCGGAGGCAGGCGCTCACTGATCCCCGTACGCCGATCCGGGCGAGGGTCTCGGCGGGCAGCGGGTGCAGGGCGACGGCGGCGGCTCCGCCGAGGGCCAGGACGTTGGCGCGGAGCAGGGGTTCGACGCGGCGGGGCGCGCAGTCCCGGACGACGACGGTGTCGCCGCCGGGGCCGACGAGGGCGAGCGGGTGGGTGGGGAGGCCGTGCAGGGCGGCGACCGTCTGATCGATGCGCGGGAAGGCGCGGCCCATGAGGTCGCCGTCGACGAGCGGCAGGCCGAGGCGGGCCGCGGCGACGCCCGCGATCAGGGTGTTCAGGCCGCCCACCTCGATGACGCCGACCGCGCCGGCGGGCCGTCCGGTCACGTCGGTGACGGTGCGGACGGCGCGGACGAAGTCGTCGGGGTCGGCGAGGCGCTCGGCGAGGACGTCGGGGGCGCCGCCCTGGCCGACGTGGACCACGGCGGTGTCCGGTGGCAGGTCGGCGGCGGGGATCAGGGTGACGGGTGTCCGGTCGAGTTCGCGGCGCAGCAGCAGGGCGCCGGTGGCCACCTCTCCGCCGCCGCCCGATCCGAGCAGCTGGGCGCCCACGGCGAGCGCGGGCAGCCGCGTGGCCGTGAGGGTGCGCTCGGGGGCGGGCGGCGGGGTGGTCACGCTTCGATCATCACACTTCGGCGGCGGGAAGCGGCTCGTAGGTGTGGTCGTAGCCGAAGTAGCCGGGGCCGGCGAGGGCCAGGCCCTCGGGGGTGCGCCAGCGCGGGTCGCAGGGGACGCCGAGGACGCTGACGCGCAGGCCGTAGCGGAGCGTCTCGGTGGTGACCGGTTCGCCGGAGTCGCTGTCCAGGACGCAGATCAGGTCGGGCACGCTGACCACGACGGTCCCGTCGTGCGTGGCGACCAGGTTCTCGTTCTGGAAGGACAGTTCGAGGGTGGATCCGCTGTCCCCGTCGAGTCCGGTGAGGCGGGCGGTGCCGCGGGCGAAGCCGCCGGTGGTGGTGCGCCGCACGTCGGCGACCTTGCCGGTGAAGACGAGGCGTCCGCCGAGGGTGGTCGCCGCGGCGGCCACCGGGTCGTCGTGTCCCTCGCGGGCCTCGCGGATGGCCCGGCCGACGCGCTCGCACAGGGTGAGGGTGCCGGGGACGAGGTGGTCCTTGGCCTGGCGGCCGGTGAGCGCGTAGAGGCTGACGGCGGCGCTGCAGCCCATCTCGACGGTGGCGGCGCGGGCGAGGCGCTCGGCCCAGGCGTTGCCGTCGGTGCGCAGCG
Source organism: Streptomyces sp. NPDC001904 (assembly GCF_040297005.1). Taxonomy (NCBI): domain Bacteria; kingdom Bacillati; phylum Actinomycetota; class Actinomycetes; order Kitasatosporales; family Streptomycetaceae; genus Streptomyces; species Streptomyces sp. NPDC001904. The sequence continues at coordinate 82,570 of NZ_JBEOYI010000018.1, forward strand.
CGACGGAGTTGCCGCGTTCGTCGGCCAGGGCCATCGGGGAGGCCGGTATCCCGCCGAGGGTGGGCAGCAGCATCTGGAGTTCGGGGAAGGCCCGGCCCATGCCGTCGGCGTCGATGAGCGGCACCCCGGCCTCGGCGGCGGCGACGAACGGGGACATGGAGTTCAGTCCGCCCGCCTCGATGGAGACGGTGTGGGTGGCGCGCTTGCCGAGGAGGTCCTCCAGGGCGCGCATCGCGCCGAGGATCTCGTCGCCGGAGGGCAGCTTCTCCAGCATGACGGTGGGGGCGCCCATGAACGCGGTGGGGATCACCACGGCGTCGTCGTCGATCTCGTCGACGTCGAGGAGGGTGACCGGTCCGTGCTGCTTGAGCGCCTGCTCGGCCAGGAGGCGGCCGACGAAGGGGTCGCCGCCTCCGCCGGTGCCGAGGACGGCGGCGCCACGCGCCAGATCGGGCAGGTTGTCGGCGGTGATCTCACGCATCGTGGCCTCCCAGGCTCAGTTCTCCGACGGCCTTGACGCGGATCCGGGTCGCGTTGCCCGGCAGGTAGGCCAGTGGTACTTCCTCGATGTCGACGATCTCGACGGAGCCGGGGCGGGCACCGGCGGCGACGGCGCGCTCGACGGCTTCCTGGCGGGCCTCGTCCAGGACCGTGTCGCGGGCCTGCGGGACGACCGAGTAGACCCGGTCGACCTCGCCGCCGACCTGGGCGATGGCCGCGCCGATGGCGTTGGCGACGGCGAAGTGGTCGGGGCGCACCACGCTGGAGGCGCCTTCGAGGTTGTCGGGTACGAGGATGCTGCCGCCGCCGACGGCGACGACGGGGACGGGTTCGGCGGAGGCCCGCATCCGGTCGACGACCTCGGCGAGGCGGTCGTCGATCTCGCGCAGCGCCGCGTCGATCACGGACCTGTCCAGGTGGGCGACGAGCGACGGGTCACCGACCTCTGCGCGCTTTCCGGCGACGGCGACGTCGGTGGCGGTCAGCCGGGTGCCGCCGAAGACGAGGGCCTCCTGGCCGAGCCGGTAGCCGACGCTGGCCGGGCCGACGGCGATGCCGGACGCGCCGTGCACGACGTGGCTGCCGCCGCCGATGCCGACGGAGAGCACGTCGGGCATCCGGAAGTTGGTCTGCACGCCCGCGACCTGCACGTCGGTGGAGGCCTCACGGGGGAAGCCGTTCTGCAGGATGCCGACGTCGCTGGTGGTGCCGCCGATGTCGACGACGGCGCAGGACGGCAGCTTCGACAGGAACGCGGCACCGCGCATCGAGTTGGTCGGTCCCGAGGCGAAGGTGGCCACCGGGTAGCGGCGTGCGTAGTCGACGTCCATGAGGGTGCCGTCGTTCTGGCTGAGGAACACCGGGGCGCTGATGCCCGCGTCGGCGACGGTGCGGGTCAGTCCGGTGGCGACCTGGTCGGCGAGGCCGCGCAGGGCCGCGTTGACGACGGTGGCGTTCTCCCGGCCGAGCAGGCCCATCCGGCCGATCTCGTGGGAGAGGCTGACCGGTGCGCCGGGCAGCTGTTCGGCGATGATCTCGGCGGCGCGCGACTCGAACTCGGCGTTGACCGGCGAGAACACGGAGGACAGGGCGAACGAGGTGGCGCCCGCGGCGACGGCCCGGTCCAGGACCTCGCGGAACTCGGTCTCGTCGAAGTCGGCGATGGGGCTGCCGTCGTACTCGTGGCCGCCGTGGCACAGGTAGCTGTGCCCGCCGATGGCGGCGACCAGCCGCTCGGGCCAGGCGACCAGCGGGGGCAGCGCGCGGGTGGCGGGCAGGCCGAAGCGGATGGCTGCGGTCGGGGCGAGCCGTTCGCCCTCGACGAGCGCGTTGATGAAGTGGGTGGTGCCGATCATCACCGCGTGCACGGCGGCCGGGTCGAAACCGGTGGTTTCGCGCAGGTCGCGCAGTGCGGTGACGATGCCGCCGGTGACGTCGGCGGTGGTGGACGCCTTGACGGCGCCCAGCACCCGGTCGCCGTCGATCAGGACGGCGTCCGTGTTGGTGCCGCCCACGTCGATGCCGAGTCGGAGCATGGCGGGGTCCTTTCTCTTGCGGTCCTGGCGCCGGGGCGCCCGGGGTCAGACGGAGGGCTGTTCGGCGGGTCGTTCGCCGATGGTGACGGGGGTGTCCGCCGGGCTGTCCTGGTCGGTGGGCACGGTGCCGACCCCGCGCACGAGGCCGAGGCGGGCCGCCGCGAGGTAGAGCACGAGGGCGACGACGACGGAGTTGATCGAGGGCAGGCCCCAGTCGACGTACTTCCCCACGACGGACGCGGCGGCCCACACGACGAGGCCGGCCGGCACCCAGGCGGGCGCGTCGGCGGGCAGCGTGCCGGACGGGCGGGTGGTGTCGAGCGCGGGCCGCCAGGTCCGGGTCACGAAGTATTCGGCGACCATGATTCCGGCGATCGGCGGGAAGAGCACGCCCAGCAGGTTCAGGAAGCCGCTGAAGCTGTCGAGGACGCCCAGGGCGCCCAGGACGGACCCGATGACACCGACGACGACGGTGACGGCGGCCCGGTCGAGGCGGCGGCCGAAGGTGCGGTCGGCGAAGGTGACGATGCCGAGCGAGGCGGCGTAGAGGTTCCAGTCGTTCACCTTGATCGTGGCGGCCACGATGACGAGGGTGCCCAGGAACCCGGAGGTGGACGTGACGATGGCGATGACGTCGTTGGTGCGCAGGGCCAGGGCGAGGAGCACGCCGATGAGGCCGATGACGTACTCGCCGACGGTGATGCCGAGGACGGTCTGCTTGACGACGTCCTTGCCGGTGCGGTTGAAGCGGCTCATGTCGGGGGTGATGACCGCGCCGACGATGAAGCCGCCGGCGACGAGCGTGGTGCCCTGGAGCAGCGACAGCGGCGGTCCTGCGGGCTGGGCCGAGGTGAGGGCGCCCAGGTCGTGCTTGGACAGCTCGACGGCGATCGACCAGCCGGCCAGGACGAGGAAGGCGGGGACGGTGACGTACGCGGCCCAGGCCATCGAGCCGACGCCGCGGACGACGACCGCGGTGATGAGCAGGCCGACCACCAGGGCCCAGCCCCAGGCGGGCAGGATGCCGACGAGGTCCACGAGACCGTCGGCGGAGACGGCGTTCTGGATCCCGAACCAGCCGACGGCACTGATGCTGATGGCCAGGCCGATGAGCGCGGCTCCGTTCGCGCCGAAGCCGGTCCAGCGGGCGAGCAGCGACGTGGACAGGCCCTCGCGCTGGCCCGCGATCCCGGTGAAGACCGTCATGACCTCCAGGATGACCGCGCCGAGCGTGATGGCGAGGACCGCGTTCCAGAACGTCATGCCGAAGCCGAGGGTGGCGCCGATGAGGAAGCTGGCCAGGGTGGAGAGCTGGCCGAAACGCTGGGTGGCGACCGAGAACCAGTGGAAGCGGGCCGTCGGCGGGACACGGCTCAGCGCGTGGTCGTCGTGTCCTGGGGTGGACGCCATGGGGACTCCAGAGGGGCAGGCGGGGACAGGGGGCGAACGGCCGGCTCGGTGTGCGGTGGGGTGAGGTTAGGCCGCCGCGCCGGACGGGTCACCATGCACATGGCACAGCTCCCGGGGTGTGGGCGTGCGAGGTGCACAGTGGTGGATCCGGCCGGGCGCCGGGCATCGTGCGGGGGCGGTGCGGACCGCCCTGGTCCCCGGTCGGGGCTGTGCAGGGTGCACGTTGTGGCGGCCGGGAGGGGCGGCCGAGGGTGTGCGCACGTCCTTGTCACCCCTGGAGGTGCTGTGAAGCTCACGGTCGTGCTGCCCGTCATCACCGACGCGTTCACCGAGGAGGTGCGCCGGGAGGTCGCCGCCTGGGCGGCGCCCGGCACCGGGATCGACGTGCGCCGCGTCGCGCGCGGCACCGCGTCCATCGAGTCCGAGTACGACGAGGCGCTGGCCGGGCCCGGCATCCTCGACGCCGTCCGCGAGGCGGAGGGGGACGGCGCGGACGCCGTCTTCGTCAGCTGCTTCGGCGACCCGGGGGTGCACGCGGCACGGGAGATCGTCGACATCCCGGTCGTCGGCGGGTTCGAACCGGCCGTGCTCATGTCGCTCGCCCTCGGTGAGCGCACCGGCGTGATCACCGTGCTGCCGAACGTCCTGCCGACGCTGCACGGCCTCGTGCGCCGCTACGGCCTGACCGAGCGCGTCCGGTCGATCCGCGTCGTCGACATCCCGGTGCTCGACCTGGACCCCGGCGAGCGGCTGCTCGACGGTCTCGCCGAGCAAGCCCGGGCAGCGGTGGCCGCGCGGGAGGCCGATGTCGTCGTCCTCGGCTGCACCGGCATGCTGGGCGTGGCCGCGGCCCTTCAGGAGCGGCTGGCGCAGGACGGTACGTTCGTGCCGGTCGTGGATCCGACGGGCGCCGCCGTGATGTGGCTGGAGTCGCAGGTGCGTCTCGGGGTACGACCCAGCCGGACGACGTACATGCCGCCGCGGGCCAAGGACCGCGTCGGCTGACCGCCGCCGAGCATCCTCGCCCACCCGCGTCACCTGGAGAAGTTCATGCCTTTCGATGCAGCCGCCCTGCGTGCGCAGATACCCGCCCTGAAGTCCGGTGCCGCCCGGTTCGACGCGCCGGGCGGGACGCAGATGCCGCAGCCGGTCGTGGACGCCGTCGCGGCGGCGCTGACCGCGCCGCTGGCGAATCGTGGCCGCGCCACGGAGGCCGAGCGCAACGCGGACCGGATCGTGGTCGAGGCGCGGGCGGCGCTCGGGGACCTGCTGGCCACCGCGCCCGGAACGGTCGTGTTCGGCCGCAGCGCCACCCAGCTCGCCTACGACCTGTCACGGACGCTGGCCAAGACCTGGCAGCCGGGCGACGAGGTGGTGGTGACACGGCTCGACCACGACTCCAACATCCGGCCCTGGGTGCAGGCGGCCGAGGCCGTCGGCGCGAAGGTGCGCTGGGCGGACTTCGACCCGGCCACGGGCGAGCTGCGGCCCGAGCACATCGACGCGGTGCTGTCGCCGCGGACCCGGCTGGTCGCGGTGACCGCCGCGTCGAACCTGATCGGCACCCGCCCCGACCTGCCCGCCGTCGCCGCGCTCGTGCACGAGGTGGGCGCGCTGCTGCACGTGGACGCGGTGCACTACGCCGCTCATGGCGCGGTCGATGTCGCGGCGCTGGGCGCGGACACGCTGGTCTGCTCGCCGTACAAGTTCCTCGGCCCGCACCTGGGCGTCCTCACCGGCCGCGCCGACCTGCTGGAGTCGCTGCGCCCCGACAAGCTCCTGCCGTCCAGTGACGCGGTGCCGGAGCGCTTCGAACTGGGCACGCTGCCCTACGAGTTGCTGGCGGGCGCGCGGGCTGCGGTCGATCTGCTCGCGGGGCTCGACCCGCTGGCACGGGGCAGCCGCAGGGAGCGGATCGTCGCCTCGTTCGCCGCGCTGGAGGCCCATGAGCACACGCTGCGCACCCGCCTCGAGGACGGGCTCGCCGCCCTGCCGGGGGTCACGGTGCATTCGCGGGCGGCGCGGCGCACGCCGACGCTGCTGTTCACGGTGGACGGTCTGGACCCGGCCGACGTCTCGCGCCGCCTTGCCGCACACGGGGTGGACGCGCCCGCCGGTTCGTTCTACGCCGTGGAGGCGGCGCAGCGGCTCGGCCTCGGCGACGGGGGCGGTGTCCGCGTGGGGCTCGCGCCCTACACCGACGAGCAGGACATCGACCGTCTTCTGTCCGCCCTCGCCGAGGTCATCGCGTGACGTCCCGCGTCCTGCCGGACTGTGTGATCTGAGCCGGCGGCGCGGACCCGGACCTGGATCTGCCCGGAGCGCTGTCCCGGGCAGATCCGCACGCGGTCACGCCGGGTTGTCGATCCCGGTCACGATCGACGGGCCCAGCGGGGCGTCGTTCTCGTCGAATCCCGCCGCGCTCAGCGCCTGCGCCGCCAGTTCTCCGGCCCTGTCGCGGGCCTGGGCGCTCGCGTCCGCGGTCACTTCGAGGTGGATGCTGAACGTGTTGTCGTCGTTGACGGTGAGCAGGTCCAGGTCCTCCTCGCGGCCCAGTTCGGTGCGGTGCGGGTCGGCCTCCCGCAGTTGGCGCTCGATCTGGGCTCTCACCTGGGCGTCCGCGGTGCGCACGAAAGTACCGGGGATCGTGATGACGAAGGTCGTCATGTGCGGTGCTCCTGTCTCTGCCACGGCTCGGCTGCCGTGTCGAGTCGGCTTCCCCGGGTTGCCCCGCTCACTCGGGCCACTCGGGTACGGCGTCGCTCTCCCGTCTCACCCACGCCGGCCACTGCCGCGCGTCCAGTCCAGGAGGCGGTCCGCGGGCCAGGTGGTCACCACGCGGTCGGCGGGCACGTCGCACTCCTCCGCCCGGGCGCAGCCGAGCACCTGCCAGTCGAGCTGTCCCGGCGCGTGCGCGTCGGTGTCCACGGCGAACAAGGTGCCGGCCGCGACGGCCCGGCGCAGCAGCCGGCGCGGCGGGTCGAGCCGCTCGGGGCGGCTGTTGATCTCGACCGCGGTGCCGGCCTCCGCGCAGGCCGCGAAGACCGCGTCGGCGTCGAAGGCCGACTCGGGTCTGCCGCGTCCGGTGACGAGCCGGCCGGTGCAGTGTCCGAGGACGTCGGCGTGCGGGTCGCGGACGGCGGCGGTCAGACGGCGGGTCATGGCGGCGGCGTCCATCCGGAGCTTCGAGTGAACGGACACCACGACCAGGTCGAGCCGGTCCAGCAGGTCGGGTTCCTGGTCGAGGGAGCCGTCGTCGAGGATGTCGCACTCGATGCCGGTCAGGAGCCGGAACGGTGCCCAGCGGGCGTTGAGTTCGGCGACCACGTCGAGTTGTTCGCGCAGCCGCTGCGGGGAGAGGCCGTGGGCGACGGTCAGCCGGGGCGAGTGATCGGTGAGCACCGCCCACGCATGGCCGAGGTCGCGGGCCGCGCGGCCCATCGTCTCGATGGGGCTGCCCCCGTCGGACCAGTCGGAGTGCAGATGGCAGTCCCCGCGCTGCAGCGCCCGGAGCCGGGCTCCGGCGCCGTCCGGCACGAGCGGGGTCCGGGCCGTTTCCTCCAGGCGGGCCAGGTACTCCGGGACGTCGCCGGCGAGCGCCTCGCGGATCACCTCGGCCGTGGTGGGGCCGATGCCCTTGAGCGCTTCCAGGGTGCCCGCGGCGGCGCGCCGCGCCGTCTCGTCCGGGCCCTGTTCGGTGACCACACGGGCGGCGGTGCGAAAGGCGCGTACACGGTAGGTGGGGGCACGATCGCGCTCCAGGAGGAACGCGATCCGCTCCAGGGCCTGCGGAGGCCGCATCGTCACCTCCGGCCCGGCCGTCGTGCTCGCGGTCTCGACGTCACCTGTCCAGCGTCGCTCAGCGGGCGCCACCCGGCACGTCGGCGGCCTGCCGCAGCAGCTGTCCGATCTCGGGCTGGATGACGTCGTGGTGGCCGCTCAGGGGGCGGCCGGCCGAGCGGATCACCTCGGAGGCGTCGACGTTCAGGTAAGGCAGACGCCGCAGGTCCTCCTTCCCCGTCTCCCCCAGCCGCACCGGGGCGGGCCCGTCGACGCCCTGAACGCCGTCGAAGCCGAGGGCACCCCATTTGCGGGAGAGCGACATCACGTCGACGGAGTCGCCGATCATCTGGGCGGACAGCGGGTACAGCACGCCGAGATGGAAGTCGAGGGGCGAGAACGTGCAGAACAGCGGCCCCTCGACCAGGCGTTGCAGGTTCCACAGCGCGCCGTGGCCCGCGACCTGCTGCGGCAGGCTGTCGGCGAACGCGAAGTGCGACATCTCGCCCTGGAGGAGCGTGAGGGAGGACAGCAGGACCGGCTCCGCTCCGCCGTTCTCCAGGCCGCGCAGCGCGAACCCGGCCAGTCGCGCGCCGAGGCCGTGCCCGACGAGGTGCAGCCGCACCTCGGAGTCCTCGGCGAGACCGGGCAGGACGGGGCCGAGGCCGAGTTCGCCGATGTATCCGGCGCGGCGGCGCAGCATGTGCCGGACGACCTGCCGGAAGAGTTCGTGGGCGCCCTCCCACAGTTCGGCGTTGTCGGCCGCGGCGGCCCGCTCCCCCCGCGGGCCGCCGGAGGTGACCGTGCCGGCGTGGCCCACCCGCTCGCTCAGCGGCTGCGCCGGGCGCAGGCCGGCGACCCGTATCTCGGCGGCGGTGCTCTCCTTGGCCCCCTCGGGCCCCTTGCCGCCGTCCGCCCGCGCGGAGCCCGTGTCGCCGGCCCGGCGCAGGTCGTCGAGGGCGCCCGCGAACTCGACGCACATGGTCCGGGTGTCCTCGAAGAGCATGAGGGGGTCGGACTGCGGCAGGATCTCGCCCTCGGTGTCGGCGGCGAACGGGGCCACCGGGTCCTGCAGCGGGACCTCCGCGAGCCGGCGCAGCTGTGAACCGAAGTCGTCGAAGGCGGTCTCGTGGTCGGGCCGCTCCCGCAGCAGGGCGACGATGCCGGTCAACTCCTCCTCGTGGCCCGGCAGGTGGCGCACCAGATCGCGGAACGTCTCCTCGTCGATCGCCGCGCCGTCCGGCGGCTGTCCGACGCCGGGCAGGTCCTCGTCGCGGAAGCAGAGCGACGGCCAGTGCACGGCCAGCATGCCGGCCCGGCCGGGCGCGTCCTGCCAGGCCTCGGCGAGCAGGCCGCGGTACGCGCCGTCGACAGCGGCGCCGACCGCGTCGTCGTTGTGGGCGCCGTGGACCACGACGTACAGGTCGCGGACGCCGCTGTCCCGCACGGCCGCCCGCACCCGGTCCACGGAGCCGGGCTCGAGCGCGGCCCCGCCGTCGAATCGCAGGACGCCAAGATCGTGGAACGCGGCCGGTTGCGGCATGACTGACTCCTGTGGTGCGCCGCACGTCGCGGCGGGATCCGGGAAGCGGGCCGGGCTGCCCGCCTCGCAAGGCACTCCGTCTTCCCGCCGCGCCGCCGGGCACGCACCGGGCGAGCCCGATGTACGGCGTTTCTACGTCACGCATCGCGCGCGGCACAGACACGGGCAGGACGGCCCTCCCCGGCGGACACAGCCGTCCCGTGCCCGCCGCCCGCTTCATGGTCAGCCCAGCTCCATGGATCACTTGAAGGGAGTTGTCGGGCGGCTTCCCTTCTGGTCAGCGATCGTGCAGCACAGAGGTCGTATCGACGTCCACGGGTTTGCCGTGCGCGTCGGTGGGACGCAGCTCCGGGAGCGGGAGACCGCTTTCGTCAACGAGAACCGAGTGAGTCTCACCTGGCGCGAAGGCGTGCCGTTCGCCCCACTGACGCGCAGCCACGATGACGGCGAAGAGGTCTCGGCCCTTCTCTGTGAGGACGTAGTTCTGTCGCCGCCCTGTCGGGGCGGTCTGCCGATCGAGGATTCCTCGGTCGACCAGGCGTCTCAGGCGGTCGGTGAGGATGTTGCGCGCGATTCCGGTGCGGTGCTGGAAGTCGGTGAACGCTCGCGCACCGTCCATCGCGTCGCGAATGATCAGCAGGCTCCACCGATCTCCGACCAGGTCGAGGGTGCGCGCGACGGGGCAGGCGGGGTCGGTCCAGGACATCCCCTCGGCACGGGGCACTGCGCGAGTCATCACTCCTCCAGAAGAGTTGCGGATCAAAACCATTCTGCCGTACCGTCAATTTGGTTGCAATTCGCTACTCATTGGGGGCGTGTCGGTGAGTCTTACGTCTGGTCGAAGGACGCTGTTCGCCGCGATCTGCGCGGTCGCGGTCGCGACGATCTACGTGGCGCAGCCCGTACTGGCCCAGATCGGAGGCGACCTGGGCCTGCCGGAAGCCGACTGGGGGTGGATCGTCACCACGGGGCAGCTCGGCTACCTGATCGGCCTGGCCTTTCTTGTACCTCTGGGGGACATGTTCGACCGGCGCAGGCTCATCGCCGGGCATCTTCTCCTCACCGCGGCAGGCATGACTCTGGCCGCGGTCGCTGCCGAACTGTGGCTCCTGCTTGCCGGGCTGGCCGTCGCAGGCTTGTTCGCGGTCGTTGTTCAGACCACTGTGGCGTTCGCCGCCGACCTGTCCACGGCAGCGGAACGCGGCCGCACACTCGGCGCCGTGACCTCCGGTGTCATCATCGGCATTCTCGGAGCGCGCGTCCTCGCCGGCAGTCTCGCTGCGCTCTGGGGATGGCGAAGCATCTACGTGGTGTTCGCCGTGCTCCTCATCGCGCTGAGCGGCTTCGCGCTGAGGCTCCTGCCCCGCGATCCGCGTGACGTCCGGGCCACGTACGGCGCGGTGCTGATCTCGCTGGGTCGTCTGTTTCGTGAGCGCCTGTTCGTCTCGCGTGGACTGATTGCGTTCTTCCTGTTTGCTTCGTTCGGCGTGTTGTGGAGCGGTCTGGCTCTGCCGCTCGCAGCCGAGCCATGGCATCTGAGCACGGCCCAGATCGGGCTCTTCGGAATCGCCGGGCTCGCCGGGGCGCTGGGCGCCTCCCGGGCCGGGCAGGGGGCTGACGCCGGCCGCGCCAACGTCATCACAGGAGGTGCACTTGCGCTCCTGGCCGCTTCGTGGCTGGCGAGTGGACAAGCGTCCTGGTCGCTCTGGGCGGTCGTCGTCGGCGTGATCGTTCTCGACTTCGCTGTGCAAGCAGTGCACGTCAGCAATCAACACCTGCTCACGGCCGCATACTCACACCGGACGAGCAGCGTCATCGGCGGCTACATGCTCTTCTACTCCCTCGGCTCCGCCGTCGGAGCGACCGGCACCACCGCTGTGTACGCCGCCGCGGGCTGGGCCGGATCCAGCCTTCTCGGCGCCGCCTTCGCCCTCTGCGCACTCATTGTCTGGGCCGTCAACCGACACGCGGCCGCCGACGCGCCACGAGACGCACTCGTGTAACCACCTGGTCCCGACCCGCGAAGCCCCGACCCGCATGGAGAACGAATCAGTACTCGGTTCATCCCGCTCCGGGCACTTGATGGGTTTCATCTCCTCACCAGTTTGGTGTGGATTCGTGGGTGAAAAGTCCGGTCGTGAGGGCGATCATCGCGACGTAGATCATGGCAATGAGCGGGTGGGGCAGGGCCTCGTCATCCGAGCGGACCCTGGCCCTGGTCGACGGTGTGCCGCTGAACGCCCATCCGGCTACATGGATGACCGGTGTGCGCACCCGGACGCAGGCCGACATCCCGCGCAGCCTGCAACCAGCGCCACACCGTGCGCGCATTTACGGCAACAGGCGTGACTGTCGCCGACCTGATCACGCTGATCGTCGGCATCGTCCTGGCCACGGAGCACTGCCCGACCCAGCCGCCCAGGCGGACCGGCTGTTCCCGGCTGACCGTGGCAGGGCTGAGTCCCCAGAGAGCTGAACCAGGCACACAACCGGCAGAACCGAGAGCCGGCCTGCACCGTCACTGCGCCCCTCACCACTGAAGCGACGCGCTTGTAGCGGCCCTCGGCCATGATCCGCCGGGCAGGACCTAGCCGGGACGCGTGTCGAATGTCAGCTCCTCTCCGGTCACGCTGCTTTCGTATCCTCACCGGCCAGGAACGGGTGCAGCAGCGCGAGCAGGGCATGCGGCCGGTGCAGCGGGATGATGTGGCCGCAGTCTTCGAGGACGTGTCCGGTGAGATCGTCGGTGACTGGACGGAGTTGGCGTTCCAGCGCGGGACCGACGGGCCGGGCGCCCAGCGCCATCGTCGGCACCGTCAGGCGGGAGGAGGCGACCGCCTGCTCGATCTGTGCTGCACTCTCGGGCAGGGCCCGGTAGTACGAGAACGCGCTGCGCAGCGCCTGACGGCCGGTGTATGCGCGGACGAACGCGTCCCGGAGGGCGGGGCGCACACCGTCGCCGAGTGTGCCGGCGTTCAGGAACCAGTCGACGTAGGCGGCCTCGTGGCCTTCCAACACGGTCTCGGCAAGGCTGGACGCGGCGGAGTGGAAGCCGAACCACCACGGTGGCCCGTCGGCGAGGAAGTCCTCGGCGCCGGGCAGCCTGCCCAGAAGGGACTCCATGACGACCAGGCGCCGGACGAGATCAGGGCGTCGCAGGGCGAGGAGGAAGGCCGGCGCAGTGCCCGCATCGATGCCCACCACCGCGGCCGAGGACATGCCGAGCGTGGTGAGAAGCGCCGCGGCGTCCTCTGCCAGGGTGCCCGCGTCGTAACCGGAGGAAGCCCGGCTGCTCGCTCCGAACCCGCGCAGATCCGGAGCGATGACGCGGTAGCGGCCGGACAGATCGGCCATGACGTCCGTCCACAACTCCCAGGTGTGCGGGAAGCCGTGCAGCAGCAGAACAGCCGGGCCCGATCCGGAGACGGCGACGTTCAGATCGACACCGTTGGCGTGGACGTGTCGCAGCTCGGGCATGGAGGAACTCCAGGTACTTGGTGAGTGATGGTGACCAGGTCACGCTAGGGAACTAACCTGGTCTGTATAAGACGGCACTTTTCCTTCAGGTGGTGAGCCCCAGGTGACCACGTCGAGGCCCGGCGGACGCGGCCAGCGCCCCGGCGAGCACGGGGACTTGCTCGATCCGCGCTGCCCGACCCGGCAGTTGCTCGACCGGATCGGCACCAAGTGGACGTCGATGGCGGTCAAGGTGCTGGCCGAGGAGGCTCCGGGTGAGGTCCGTTTTGCGGAACTGCGGCGCCGCGTCACGGGCATCTCGCAGAAGATGCTGTCCGTCACCCTGCATAGCCTGGTCCGCGACGGTCTGGTCGCGCGCCGCGTCGAACCCACCGTGCCGCCCGCCGTCCACTACCGGCTCACCGAGCTCGGCCTGTCCCTCGAAGGACCGCTCTCCGCCCTACGGGTCTGGGCAGAAACGAACATGCCGGAGATCGACCTCAACAACCAGCGCGCCGACGAGACATCCCCCAACTAGCTTGTGGATGAGGTGTGTTGGTCACTGTGGCAGCGCCGCCTCCTGCTCCGACGGCAAGTGCGCCCAGAAGCTCGGGATCAACGTCCATGGTCGCGCTCCTGGTGACGTGGGATCAGGTGAAGACGTCGTACAGCGGTGAACAACTTCGCCGACAGTGCCTCGGGAGCGGCCTCGCGGGCCTGCGCGTGCTGCCAGCCGGGGACGCCGTTGGGCGCGCGCCGAGCAGGAGTGGGCCGCGTACAACCGACTCACAGGGGTGACCAGGGACGGACCTTGCTCAGTCAGCCAGATCGGCCGCATCGGCTACGGCATCGGCATCGGCAAAGTCGCTGTCCCCCGGTCAGCCGGCATCGTCCGGGCGGGCCGTGTGGCGCGGATGACCGTGTGTGCGGCGGCGTTCCTTCATCTCTGCCTCGTACAAATGGTCCAGGCCGTCGACGAGTTCCTCGCGGGCACCGCGCTCCAGGGCACGGAACGTCTGGTAGTACGCGGCGTCGTACTCCTCGATGATCTGGAAGGTCCAGCGTCCCTCAAGGACGTTGCGGCCGATGAGTTCTCTCTCGACGCGGTCCGCCCACTCGCCGTGGCCGGCGGTGCGCAGCAGGTCGACGGCGCGGCCGAGTTCGAGATCAGCAGTGCCGGTCAGCCGGTGGAACGCGTAGAGGTGGCCGCGGGCCTGTTCCACCGTCTCCAGTGCCTTCGACAGCGATCCCAGTGCTTCGACGGTCTCGTCGGTAACGCCCGGCGGGCGCCGGTGGCCGGTACCCGGCCGCTCTTCGTTGGCGTTCATGTCCCTCTGGTCCCCGCGTGGCGGCCCGCCATCCCGGAACCACGCCGATCCCGCACCCATCGGGTGAACCCGCCGATGCAGCCAGCTCGTACCTGACCGACGATTAGGTCGACGGTCGCCCCCACGGGTGGCAGCTCCTGCACGGGGCGCTTGACCCCCTCGCCGAGCAACCCGTCTGAGCTTGCCGTGTAACCACAGGCGTTCGGCGGGGTTGCGGCAACGGTGACCTGGGCGGTCCAGGACCCGGCCTGTTTGGCCGAATCCCAGGTCACGTCGGCGCGTGCTTCGTGGAAGTCGCGTGCGAGTCCCATCACCATGGCCGCCACACCTGACCCTTGGCCTGCTCGAGTAGGCCAAGGGTCAGGTGTGGCGGTCGGCGCGGACCGAGTGAGAGGGTCCGCGCGCCGACGCCGAGGGGACGCTGATGGCCTGGGCGCGGGAAGCGGGCGCCGAGACGCGGCAAGAGGGACACCCCCCAATCCATGCCGTACGGAGCACAGGCCTTCTGCCCGGAGCTGGTTCTTCCTTACGATGACGCGACGAAAGCTGGGGGGGCGGGTGGGGCGTGTGAGGCCACGAGTTTCCGTTGTCGTGACTGTGCTGGTGTTTCTGCTGTCCGGCGTGATGGTCGCGTGGGCGCTCGACGGCGCTCTGGGGCTGTCGTTCACGGCAAAGGTCGTCCCCGTCGAACGGGCCCGGCAGGAGTCGGTGCGCTCCCCGCGCGAGGCGCCCGTGCTGCGGACGATCACCGGTGTCACCGGAACTCGACTGCGGCTCGCCGGTGAGGCGGTCGGTGACGCGCTCGTCGCCCGTGGTCGTGCCGCGCCCGCGATCCGCACGCGCCACGACGACAGGGTGGCTGACGACGCGCTGGCCGTGCGGGTGGGCGGTCTCTCCAGGGGCGGTTCCGACGAGCGATACAGGCTGCGACGTGTCGGGAGTGGTTACGTCCTGGACGCGGCGTCGGCGGCCGGCGCCGCGGCGGGCCTGTACCGGTTCGCGGATCGCGTCCGCGGCGGCGAGGACGTCCAGGCCGACCGAGGGCGCGTCGTGGCGCCGAGGTTGGGGCTCAGGCTGATCGACACCGGTGCCGTCGGTCTGGATGCCGATCCTGCCCGGTTCGCCGGGGGCAGGGACTACTCCCTCAACTCCGATGTCGTGGGGACGGCGCTGCTGCCGCGGGCTCCTTGGGTGGACAGCGCGAAGGCTGAGCAGATCGGGCGGCAGTTCCGCACACTCGTCCGGCATGCGGTGCGAGACGGCTACAACGGCGTGGTGGTGCCCGGCTTTCTCGAGTACGTGACCTTCTCGGGCGTCGGTGACGGACGGTCCGTGTATCCGGCGGGCGACGTGCATGTGGCCCGGGCCCGCGCGATGGTCAAGGCCTTCGCGCCGGTGTGGCGGTACGCCCACGAAGCGGGCATGCGGGTCTACTTCCAGACGGACATGCTGGCGCTGTCACCGCCTCTTCGCGGCTATCTGGAGGGCGAGTTCGGCAGTCTGGACACCGAGAACGCCAAGCTGTGGTCGGTGTACGCGGCCGGGCTCGAAGAGCTGTTCCACGTGATGCCGTTCGCGTCCGGGGTGATGATCCGTACCGGCGAGGGCGGATCCGCGTACCGGCTGCCGGGCTGGGACTACACCTCGGCGATCGAGGTGACGACGGCCCGATCGGTGCGCGTCATGCTGCGATCCCTCCTGGGCGCCACCGCACATGCGGGCGGCGATCGCGAGGTGATCTTCCGCACGTGGAGTGTGGGTGTCGGCGCCGTCGGCGATCTGCACACCAACCCAGCCTCCTACAAAGCGGTGCTGGACGGCATCGACGATCCGCGACTGATCGTGTCGACGAAGTACTCCCAGGGCGACTTCTATTCGCATCTGCCCCTGAACCCAACGCTGCTCGGTGGCTCACAGCGGCGCATCGTGGAGTTCCAGGCGCGGCGAGAGTTCGAGGGGCAGGGAGCTCTGCCGGACGACGTGGCGGAGCTGGAACAGACGGCTCTGCGACGCTTCCTGTCCGCCAACCCCCGCGTCGAGGGCGTGTGGACCTGGGCGCAGTCGGGCGGACCGCTGTACGCCGGTCCGCGCTCGCTGTATCTGCGCACCGGATTCTGGCAGTTGTGGGACGTGAACGTGTACCTGACCGCCCGCCTGGCGCAGGATCCCGACACCGATCTGGCCGAGGCTCGCGCGGCTTGGATCCGCCGCACGTTCTCGGAGGATCCGTCGACCGTGGCCGCGATCGGCCAGATCCTGGGGCTGTCGCGCGCGACGATCACGAAGGGGCTGTACATCGGTCCGTACGCGGACACCTCGGCCAAGGCACTCGGTCTTGAGCCCCCGCCGATGATGTGGATCTTCGAGTGGGACATCGCGACCGGTGACAGCGCCACCCTTTCCAGCATCTATGCCGCCACCCGCGCCCGGGTGCCCGAGGCGCTGGCCGACGCTCGGAAGGCAGTGGAACTGTCCCGTCGTCAGCAGCAGTTGCTGTCACGAACGGACGCCGGCACCTGGCGCGACCCACAGATGCGCGAACGGTTCGCCGACGCACTCGCGTACCAGACGAACCTGCTCACAGTGCTGGGCGAGTACCGCAGCGCCGTGCTGTGGCACCAGAGATGGCTCGACACCGGATCGGCCGAGGCGAGCAGGCAATGGCACGCGGCCGAGGATCGCTTCCGTACCGCGGCAGAGACCCATGCGCACCGATACGGCAATGATCTGGCGCTGCCGGCCTACAATTTCACCGCAGCCGATGGGGGTCTGCGGCGGGCGGATCGCGATCCGGCCATGGCCTGGTGGGCGCGTGCTCTGCTGTTCGCCCTGCTCTTGATCGCCATGGCCGCCATGACCTTGAGAAGGCTGCCTGGAGCCGCCGGCATCCGCGCGCTGCTGACGGGCGCGCTACGCCCGTGGCAGGTGCGGATGCTTCCCGAGCCGTCGGGACAGGTCGACCGGGTCGTGGTGTGGGTGCTCCCCGGACTGTTCCTCGTATTGAGCCGGGCGGTGCAGACGTGGTTCATGGCACCGGTGCACGTGGCGGTGACGTTGGGCGCCTGGATGGTTTTCGCGGGCGTCCTGCGGTGTGCTGCGGGGCGTCACGGCTACCGGCTCGCGGCGGCGGTGGGCGGCTCCGCCCTTCTGCGGACGCTGCTTCTGCTGGGCGTACTCGCTGTGCGCGGGCCGGGCTTCTACTGGTTCGGTTTCTGGACCTCGGCATCGGGCCGCTTCCTGTACGTCATGGTGGCGTGGGCCCTGTTCCTCTGGGTGTGCGCAGCCGCCTGGTGGGCCCTTCGTCTCGGCTACGGGCTGAGCGTCCGACGGAGCTGGGGCTGGCTCCTCGGTGCCGTCGGCAGCACTGCCCTGGTGGGTGCCGCGGTGGTCTGGGCAGTGGGTACGGAAACGTCGCTGAGCACGTGGAACGACCAGATGGCGCTGCTGCCGTGGGGTCTGCACCGCATCCTGGGCCTGACTGAGTACCTGGGTATCCCGGGGACCGTGCCGCCCGCGCTCGCCGTCACGGCCGCGGCCGTGACGGTCGCGTCGGCTCTGCTGGTGACAGGCCGTCGGAGAGGCGGGACTGCGGTGAAGACGGACAGCGGACGCAGGTGACCGGGCGGGTCGGGACGTGGCGTGCTACGCCAGCATGGGCGTGTCTGATGGTCGCCTGTCCGCGCGAAGTGGGCCCTGGCCCGGCGGTATCGGTGGAGTCACTCGGCAGGGGTGGCGGCACTGAGTCAGGCGATGAGTGCGACGGCCAATGTGTCCTGATACGCCTCGTCCACGGGCGGGGCACCGAGGACGAGCAGCCCTAGCAGCAGGGGCGAGAAGAGCAGGTTCGTGCCCAGCCGGCGGTCGATAGCGGAGGGGACGGCGATGCGCAGCCGTGGTCAGGTGGAGGAAGGCGCGAACATCGCCGAGCAGGGTGCCGGTGTCGGACGTTTCGGGTCCTGGGCGGAGCACCAGCCGGGCGCTGTCCGTCCGGCAGGACTGGTCCTGTCCGGTATCGCGTCGTGCCGCAGCGCTCTACCCGCTCGCGGCGCAGCGGCTGTGTACTGGAGGCCTGTTACACCGAGGGGGAAGCATGCCGAACACGCCGGATCCGGAAACACCAGAGGCAGTGCATGAAGAGGAGTCATGGCTCAGCAGTGAGGAGGTCGCGAAGCTCTGGCCCGTGCGTAAGGACTGGCTGCCAGGTGTGGCCCGTCGTGCGGATGTCCGCATCCGCAGCTTCGGTGGGGCAAGCCGAGGCACGTGGGGGGCGGAGCCGACCTTCTATCACTTCCACCCAGGGGACGTACGCAGGGCCGCGCCGGCCATCTCCGAGGGACACGTCGACATCCCGTCAAACTGGCGCACCGATACCCCCGACGGTCGGCGAGCAGAATTCTGGGGCACGTTGAGTGCCCGCGTCGTCGGCACGCTCTTCCTCGCGGTTCTCGTGTGCGGGCTCCTCCTCATCCTGGGAACTGTGATCTTCCTACTGACAGTGGAATGACCACCAGCGCCGTAACCGACGGGCAGCACTTCTCGTGAACGGAGCCTGGTTGTCAGCGGGGCTGAGAGTTGAGAGTTCCGAGGGGCCGGTTCGTGGACAGCCAGGTCGTGACGGCCGCTTGCAAGGGTGCGTCCAGCTCGGCTCTGTCGGCGCGGACCCAGGAGCGGACGTCGGTGTCGTGGTCACCGCTGCGGGAGGGATGGATGTAGACCGCAGCCGATCACCTCGCCATGGGCGGTCTCGATGACGGTGCAGGTGAATCCGAGGCGCTGAGCGAAGTCGTCCGCGTGACGCTGCAGGTCGTCGAGGTTCGCCTCCAGGGCTCGATGATGTCCCGGTAGACATCCGGCAGCACCGCAGCCGACAGCCCCTGGCGCCAGTGCGGCACTGTGATCGCCCCGACCACCCGCACCCCGGGGTGCAGCGGGTTCTCCGGCTCCGCGCCGCCGGCCACCGGTGCGGTCGCTCCGGACCCGTCCAGATCCATGATCACCTCGGCCACCGTCTCCCGGGCGATCCGCAGCCGCGACCATGCCTCCCGCTCGTCCTCCAGACGGGCCGTCAGCCGGGCGAGCTCCTCTTCGAGCGCCTCCACCCGGGCCCGGGCCGCCGCCTCCCGCGCCTCCAACTCCCCGATCAACGACCCCATCAGCGTCGCCTCCTCCACCCACACGGTAGAGACCCGACCACGCGGCCGCCCCTCATGCGCAGTCGTACGTCAGCCCACCCGCTCATAGGTAAGGACCGTCTTCGGATGGTTGCCGATCTTGCGTAGGCGCAGCGGGCCGTCCGAGGATTGCACGTCGAATTCGTACCTGAGCACATCCGGCGGGCAGTTGACGGTCTTGGTGCCCTGATCGAGCTTGAAGTTGGTCATTGACAGGTTGTACTGGTTGGTGCCGGTGACAATGGCGCTGCCCTTGCATCGCGGGCCGGTGAGGGACTCGATGACCACGCGTGCCCATCTGCCCGGCTCGACCTGGTGGAAGGTCAGCTGCTGGCTGCCATCCGTGGCTCGCCACCGGCCCACGTACCAGGAGTGGATGGGCTTGTACTCCGTGACCGCCTCGGCGAATCCCGAGCCTTTGCGCCAGGTCAGCGTGGTGGTGTACACCCAGCTGGAATCGACGAAGTCCACTCGGGTGCCACCGTCACGGATGTGGGCCTTCGGCCAGGTGGTGTGGCTCTTGGCCGGGTCGGTGGTCCAGGAGGAGAGGTCCCCGGTGGCGACGGCCGCGATCACCTCCTGCGGTTCTTCGCCGTCCCTGCAGGAGTCGCCGAAGCCGGCCGCCAGCCACACGGTGTCCCGGTACGCCTTTGCCCTGATGCCGTGGCACGGTTTGGTACCGGTCTCATACACCGTCTTCCGGGCGGACCAGGCGTCGTCAGAGGCGTCGCGATGCTGTGCCTCCAGGCCGCGGCGAGTGAAGCGGAGGGACACCTGCCGGCCGTCGGACAGTTCGAGGACGGTGTGGTCGTCGTCGTCCTCGACGACCCGTGAATCAGGCTTGTCCTCGGGTTCGCGGTGGGACTTCGTGTGCTTCGCGCTGCTGCCGGACGGTCCCTTGTCCGATTGCTCGGCGCAGCCGCCGACGGCTGCGCCGAGCATCAGCACCGCTACCGCCCACGCCGCTGCGCTCTTCGTTCTCATGCCGTGTCAGCTCCCCTGTACGCCGCGCCGCGATGCCCGGGCCGGTGGGTGGCACGAACTCGGCGATGCTAGTCGGTGGGCGGCCCGCCCCGCTCGGCCCCCGACACGGTGCGGCCCCGGCGGTTCCGTCACTCGTCGAGGACGGCGGCGACCGCACCCGGCCCGGGCCGTCGCCTCCCGCGCCTCCAACTCCCCGATCAGCGACCCCATCAGCGTCGCCTCCTCCACCCACACGGTAGAGACCCGACCACGCCGCCATCACCCACAACCACGATCTCCCAGCTCAAACCATCGGGGCCGTCCCCGGAAGAGAGCTACACCCTTCTCGGTGTGGATGCAGGCGCGTTCCCTGCGTTCGGCGGCCAGGGCGTCTCGCTGGCGGGCCTCAGGGCTGTCCCGCAAAGGTCCCCGCGGTGTGGCGCGCCACGAACATTCCGGATCCCGAGCTGCTCGCCGTGCCAGCGTGGAATCATCCTGTGCGTAGGGAGACAGCCAGCAGGGCGGCCCGCCTGCA
This sequence comes from Streptomyces sp. NPDC001904, assembly GCF_040297005.1. Classification (NCBI taxonomy): domain Bacteria; kingdom Bacillati; phylum Actinomycetota; class Actinomycetes; order Kitasatosporales; family Streptomycetaceae; genus Streptomyces; species Streptomyces sp. NPDC001904. The sequence goes on from NZ_JBEOYI010000018.1 coordinate 102,792, forward strand.
TCGCGTTCCTTGCCGCCCTCTCGGTCGTGCTGGTATGCGGGTGCCAGGCGAGCGCATCACGTCCGGCAGCGGCCGCATCTGGCGGCGCCGCCGTCCAGACCGCGACCCAACGGTTCCAGGAAGCGCTCGACCACTACCCCGTGGATGGGTGCCCCTCGTCCAAGCCGGACACCTGCTGGGGGCAGATGCAGGCGCTCGTCGGGCCGGCCCGCCAATTGCGCTGGGCGATGCAGCCAGACACAAGCGCGCCAGCTGGCCGGTGGGACGACGCGTACGCCCTCGTCGCTGATGGAAGAGATCACGGCGATCTTGAGTACGGCGACGATCCACGGTCGCCGAGACGGTGACAGAGCCTGCTGATGACGTCACGACGGAGGACGAGGCGACCGAGGGGGAGACAGCCGAGGAGCCCCCGGGTACCGAGCGCGCAGTCCACGGACCTTCGGCCTCTCTGGTCCGCCTGGGGACACCGCATGGACCGCTGATCCACACCCTGCACGCCCGGGATCAATGCATGGGTGAGACGGTTGACGAGGCCGACGAGGCAGAGATGCGCGAGGTCATCGAACGGCTCGGCCCTCCGCGACGGGCTTGAACTCGGGGGCTGTTGCGGGAAGACGCCTGTTGCTCTGTGGTGGCGCCATTGCCCTTCTACCGTTGGGTGTGGAGGTGGGGCGCCATGGTGTCGTTGCCGGAAGAGCTTCGCGCGCGAGCGGCTGCGGCTCGGCGTTGCGTGGAGGAACTTAAGGCTGAGGCCGCGGAGTTGGCCCTCCGGCCGGAAAAGGCGCGGGAAGATCTGTCGCGGCTGAAAATCACGCGGGAGACCGTCACGCAGATCCTGGCGGAACTTTCGGCCACGGAGACCGAACCGCATGCTGCGGTCGAGGACGCCCCGGAAGCGAACGTGGCGACGGCAACCGAACGACGATCACCTGCGTCCCCCTCTCGGACGACGACTGGAGGGCGATGAGCACGAATCAGCAGCGGCGCGGGAGGGTGCGTCTGGCGCGGCAGCGGCCTGCGCCCAGCCGTGTCCGGCGGCGCTCGGTCGCGGCAGATGACTGGCTGCTAGGGCTGCCGTGGACCACGATCGGCACGGTCGTCGGAGCCATGGCAGCCATCGGGGGTCTCATCTTCAGCGGAGTGGCCACTTACTACTCCGCAGTCGTGGCCCAGCAGCAGTTGGAGCAGACGAGGGAGGACAGCGAGAAGGAAGATCGCAGTCAGGCGGCGCGAGTCAACTTCTGGACTGAGGAACCTGCTAAGGGGAGCGAGCAGACCTTGCATCTCATGAACCGCTCCCTCGATCCAGTCACTGACATAACTGCTCTGCTCTGGGGCGACTCCGATGCGGGAATCCAGTTGGAGGTACTGCCGCCGTGTTCAGAACTGGACCTGAAACTCTCTGAGTTGACGCAGGCCATTGATGGTGGGCGTATCAAACTACCGTCAGGGGAGTTCAGCATTTTCATGCAGTACACGGACAGCGACGGAAAGCTGTGGGAGCGATCACAGACTGAACTCACTGAGGGGGATGAGGAAGATTCCGAGGACCTGGCCGGGGACAAGTTCACGCTCCCGCCCTATAGCGTGGCCCGTGCGCACGTCACCAAAACGGCACCGCTGAAGGAGTGCGGTCTTGCCAAGTAGAGCGCGGGGAAATGACCCGATCCGCTGTACGGGCTGGGTCATACGTCGCACACTGGGTCGCTTGAAAATGCCCCGAGTTGAGTACTCAACCTGCGGCAGGAAGATCGCTGCCGGGATAGTCGCAGGAGCCCCCGGCAAGGGCCGGCTGTGGCGCCATGACCCGAACGAGCGCCCCGAGCACGACACGCGATGGCTGACCGACGTCGAAAGCGAGATCGCGGCGGCCTTGGCGGCGATCGGTGAGGCCGGTGCCACCCAGATCGCCGATGCCGCGCCCCGGCTCAAGAAGCAGATCACCATCTCGCCGGGCAAGCCGTACGAGACCCGGCCCCGGATCAGCAACAAGGCGCTCACCGTAATGGCGTCCGAGGGCCTGTCGCGGTGGAGCTAGGGCCTGGCACGGGTACTCGATGGTGGGTGCGTGGTGTGGCCGGGCGGGCGGATCGACTTCGGGGCGGTGCGCTCAGCCCTCGTCGACGGCGGCGCGGGCGGCGGAGCTCGCGCAGCAGCTGCCGGTGTGGGACGTGCTCTCGCACCCGCTTCGGGGACGCACGGGGGCGGCCGCGGCGGGAGCGGCGCGCGCTGCTGCCGGTTCAGGTGGCGGAGCTGGGCGGCCCGCCGATCCAGGCGGTGCAGAGTGAGAGCTGCGCGTGACCCGGCCGAACGGTCTGGCGTGCACAAGCCGGGCGGATGTCCTTGCGAAACCGGTGGAGCTCGCTGCATGCCGGGCGAAAGGGTGACTGAGCACAAAATTGGGGTAAAGAGAACGCAAAGACGTATGGTCGACGGAAGGTGTGCGCGGTGGCCGGCAGGAAGAGGGCGGAACTGCTCGAGGGGCTGCTGGTGGATGAGTCGCGTCCGGAGAGGCCCTTGCTGCTGGACGAGAAGGGGCGTCCGTTGCGTACCTGGCGGGAGAACTACCCGTACGCCACGAAGCTGAAGCGCCAGGAGTACGAGCGACAGAAGCGACTGTTGCAGATCGAACTGCTGAAGCTGCAGAAGCATGTGCGCGAGCAGGGTTTGCGGGTGGTGGTCGTCTGTGAGGGACGTGACGCTGCGGGCAAGGGCGGCACCATCAAGCGATTCACCGAGCGGCTCAATCCACGCGGTGCCCGTGTCGTCGCTCTGGAGAAGCCGACCGACCGGGAGTCCGGACAGTGGTACTTCCAGCGCTACGTCAGGCAGTTGCCTGCCGCGGGCGAAATCGTGTTCTTCGACCGGTCCTGGTACAACCGCGCCGGAGTGGAGCCAGTGATGGGTTTCTGTACGCCTGAGGAGCACCGGCATTTTCTGCAGCAGGCGCCGTTGTTCGAGCGCATGCTGACTGACGACGGGATTGTGCTGGTGAAGTTCTGGTTCTCCGTCTCGCGCGCCGAGCAACGCACTCGCTTCGCCATACGTCAGGTCGACCCGGTGCGGCAGTGGAAGTTGTCGTCCACGGATCTGGCCTCTCTGGACCTCTGGGACGCCTATACGCGGGTCAAGGTCGAGATGTTCCGTGCCACTGATACCCCCTATGCGCCCTGGACGGTGGTGAAGACGAACGACAAGCGGCGTGGCCGACTGGAAGCGATGCGGCACCTGCTGTCCCGCATCGACTACCAGGCCCGTGACATTGAAGGGGTGGGCAAACCGGACCCACTTCTCGTCGGGCCCGCCGACACCCTGCTCGAACCCGGAGAGAACCCGACCGACCTCTCACCGAGCCGCCTGGCCGCACACACGCGGCTGGGCCCAGGGCAGCATCCCTGAACACACGGACGAGAAGACATCCGCAGCACACCGCGGCCCCAGCCCGCCACGAAGAGGCTGGCCGGACACATGGGTTGGAGTTGTTCGGGCACTCGGCAGAGACACCCCCAACCCCAGGAGCTCCTCATGATCATTGTCGGTATCGTCGCAGTGTGCGTGATCCTTGCCGTACTCGCGTTCTTCGTGCCGCGGCTGTCGCGACATCCTGAGCGCGGAACCCAGCGAACTCTGGGCATGGGATCGCGAGCGGGCAGCAAGGCTCCAGGCATCCTGGGGCGGATCTTCAGCAAGCCTTTCCGCAGCAGCTCCAAGGCAGTGGGCCACAGTGGATCGGCCGGTCGCCGCGCGCGCGGCCACATGCCCTTCTGAACCCATAGGGGCCGACTCTTCCAGCACTCGGCCACCTGCGAGGCGGCCAAACGCAAGACCCCTGTGAGAAGCAGGCGGCACGACTCTCACAGTTCGTCCCAGCCTTCGGGAAAGCCAAGCATGGGCGGATGGGCGGTCCGGCCACCGGATCCACGCGCCGTCCGCATCGTGGCCTTGACACCTCGTCGTCCCCCGGCGAGTCATGCCACTCGTGATGTATGCCGTCAGACCCGCGCCCTCCCCCGCGCGGGTCTGACGTGTGCCACAGCCCATTTCCTCAGCCCTCCGGGGCCAGGAAACGCTGGTGACGGCCTAGCCTGAAGGCATGGCCCGCCACATCTGGGCATCGCCCGCACCCTACGGCCTCGCCCGCACTCTGCGGGTGCTGCGCCGCGGCAGAAGCGATCCGATCTGCCGGCAGGAACCGGACGGCACCTGGTGGCGCACGACCCGCACCCCGGCAGGCCCCGCCACCCTCAAGATCACCGAGTTGACTCGGGACCGACATCCCCGGACCACGTCGTCGGTGAGGCGTGGGGGCCGGGCTCTGATTGGGCGCTCGACGCGCTGTCGCAGCCGCTCGGCGCCGCCGACGACCCGACGGCGTTCGTCCCCCATCACGACGTCGTGGCCGAAGCACACCGGAAGTAGGCGGGGCTGCGTCTGGCGCAGACCGCGCTCGTGATGGAGCAACTCATCCCGCGCGTGCTGGAGTAGCGGATCACGACCGGCAGTGCGACAGCGCCACCGTGCAGCCCGCCTCATCCTGCTGGGCGGTTGGTTGCCCTACCGGCGTGCACACCGCGCCCCGCACAGCCGCATCGCCCACCTGTAGAGCCAGGGGCGCGGCCGCAGTGGCGTCGGGATGCCCGCCGTGCCGTCCGTCCCCAGGCTGGAGTGTAGGAACTCACGGCCCGCGTCACGGAGCGTCGTGCTGACCAGTGGATTTCGAGCCGTCTCACCTCATGGCCTGCTTCAGGAGTGCCTGACGCGTCAGTGAGCGCGCCGCTGTTGACGCGGATGCGCGGTTCGGTGCGTGAGGGCGCCCCGCGCCGGTGTCACTTTCCGCTGTACACCGGGAACACCGTGTGCTTCCCGTAGTCCACATCGCGCAGGCCCCGCAGGGCGTCCATGTCGGAGCTGGAGATCTCGAAGTCGACCTCGGCGTTGGAGCGCATATGGTCGGGGTTGGCCGTCTTGGGCAGCGAGACCGTGCCCAGCTGCAGCGTGTAGCGGATGCACAGCTGCGGGACGGACACACCGTACCGCTCGGCCATCGCCTTGACCTGGGCGTTCCCCAGGATCGCGCCGTGGGCGATCGGCGAGTACGCCTCTACGAGGATTCCCTTGGCTTCGCAGTAGTGCAGGAGCTCCGACGGGGTGTTGCCGGCGTGAACAAGGAGCTGGTTCACAAGGGGCACGACGGTCGCGCCCTGGAGGAGGTTGTCCAGGTCTTGCTGCTGGAAGTTGGAGACACCGATGGAGCGGATCTTGCCCGCCTTGTGTGCCTCCTCGAGGGCCCGCCAGGCCGCGCGGTTGCCCTCGGCGTAATCGCCGCCGCGGAAGTCGTCCCAGGGCTGCGGGCTGTGAATGAGCATCAGGTCGATGTACTCCAGGCCCAGCTCCTTGAGCGAATCGTCGATCGACGCGACCGCCTCGTCGTAGTCCTTGATCTCGGCGGCGAGTTTCGTCGACACGAACAGCTGCTCGCGCGGGACCGTGACGGTGCGCACGCCCTCACCGACGCCGCGCTCGTTGCCGTACGCCTGGGCGGTGTCGATGTTGCGGTAGCCGATCTCCACGGCCGCGCGGACCGCATCGGCCGCCTTGTCGTCGTCGATGAACCAGGTGCCAAGACCCAGCTTGGGAATCTCAACGCCGTTCGACAGCGTGTAGGTCTCGTTCAGGATGGTCATGCGTTCGCTCCGTTCGTCGGCAGCTTGCCGTACACCTCGTCGGTGACGGGCTCGAGCCATTCGTTGCTCACGTTCTCGCCCGGGGTGATGTAGGCGAGGTGGGAGAACCATGAGTCGGACTTCGCGCCGTGCCAGTGCTTCGTTCCCGCTGGAACGCGGATCACCGTGCCCGGCTCCATGCTGATGGGGTCCTCGCCCTCGGCCTGGTACCAGCCGCTGCCCGCCGTGCACAGCAGGATCTGGTCCCCGCCGCCGTCCTGGCCGTGGTGGATGTGCCAGTTGTTACGGCAGCCCGGCTCGAAGGAGACGTTGCTGACGGGCACGCTGCCCGAGGCGAGCGGGGCCAGGTAGCTCTGGCCGATGAAGAACTCCGCGAAGGCGTCGTTCTTCTCACCGAGCGGGAAGATCTGGTCGAATCCGGATCCGTTGGCAGCCATCTTGTTCCTCGTCTCTGGTTCTCTGCGCCCCGCTGACCGTGCGGGGCGGCTTTGCTGCTCGCGCCAGGGGGTCATGCGGAGCGCTCGTCGGCGATCTTCTTCAGCAGGGTGATCGCGGTCATCGCGTTGGGCCATCCGGCGTAGAACGCCAGGTGCGTGATCGCCTCGGACAGCTCCTCGACCGTGAGCCCGTTGTCCAGGGCCACGCCCAGGTGGTAGGGCAGCTGCTCGCTGCGGTAGAGGGCGGCCAGCACACTGACCGTGACCAGGCTGCGGTCCCGCGGGGAGAGGCCGGGGCGCTCCCACACGTCCTGGAACAGAACGTCGTTGGTGAGCTCGACCAGCTTCGGCGCGATGCCGGCCAGCTCCTGGGGTGCGGACTGCTTCGCCATGAGATCACTCCTTGTGATGGCGCGGACACGAGGGTGCGGCATTGTTCACTGTCGGCCCATCGGGCCCGGTGGGCATCCCAGGGCTTACCCACCTTCCGGAAGCAGCCGCATCCGCTGACAACATCGAGGAAACCGCAGCTCACAGGCGTACGGAAGGTCCTGTCGGTCCAGGTACTGGCAGAACCTCCCAGCTGCGCTCCGCTCCTCCTAGCCTGGAGAGCATGGACACCGCCCACGAGATCCGAGAGTTCCTCGCCACCCGCCGCGCCAAGATCACTCCACAGCAAGCCGGTCTGCCCGCCTTCGGGAACGGCAAGCGCAGGGTGCCCGGTTTGCGCCGCGAGGAAGTCGCCCTGCTCGCCGGTGTCAGCATCGACTACTACGTCCGCCTGGAACGCGGCCAGCTCGCCGGTGCCTCAGAAGAGGTCCTCGACGCCCTCAGCCGGGCCCTCCAGCTCGACGACGCCGAACGCGCCCACCTCTACGACCTGGCCGCTGCCCAGCGCCGACGCGCGCCCCGCCGCACCGCCCGCAAGTCCAGGACCGCGGTCCCGGCCAGCCTCACGCGCGTCCTGGAGTCCATGACCGACGCCCCGGCCTTCATCCGCAACGGCCGGCTCGACATCCTCGCCGTCAACCCCCTCGGACGCGCACTCTACGCACCCCTGTTCACCGGCTCAGCCCGCCCCGTGAACATCGCCCGCTTCCAGTTCCTCGACCCCACCAGCCGCGACTTCTTCCCCGACTGGAACGCCTCCGTCAACACCACCGTCTCCCTGCTGCGCACCGAAGCCGGCCGGGCCCCCGGCGACACCGACCTGACCGGGCTGATCGGTGAACTCGTCACCCGCAGCGACGAGTTCCGCACCGCGTGGGCCAAACACAACGTGCGTCTGCACCACACCGGACGCAAAGCCTTCCGCCACCCGGCCATCGGCGTGATTACCCTCGATTTCGACACCATGGAACTGCCCGCTCACCCTGGCCTCACCCTGACGGCCTACAGCGCCGAACCCGGCACTTCCGAGGACGACGCCCTGCGCCTGCTCGCCTCCTGGGCCGCCTCCGACCACGGGCAGACCCACACCGCAGACCCTGCGCGCTCCTGACCGGGCCCGCGCAGGCATCAACCGGAGCCCGCACAACTTCCGTGTTCGCCCCTCGCACCGGGAATCCAGGAGCGGGACGCAAGCTCCCTACGGTCGTTGACCCTCGCTTTTGGAAGCAGGAGCAGGACGTTGGGCGGGCCGGGGTGCGGTCATGTCGAGCAGGAGCAGGGCGTCGTGGTCGGGGCTGCCGGGTTCGGCGGTGTAGACGCCGATGCGCTGGCCGGGGGTGCCTTCGACATGCAGGGACTGCGAGGTGAGGGTGAGGGTTCCGACCTGCGGGTGCTGGAACATTTTGTGGGCGGGCTTGCGTCCGGTCACCTCGTAGCGCTCCCACAGGCCCGCGAAGTCCGGGCTTTTCAAAAGCAGCTCGCCGACCAGGTTGGTGAGGTCGGGGGCGTCGGGGGCAGTGCCGGCGATGGCGCGCAGGCGGGCGACGCATGCGGTGATCTGCCGGTCCCAGTCGGGGAAGAGACCGCGGGCGGCGGGGTGCAGGAAGAGGTAGCGGGCGAGGTTGCGGTGCTTGATAGGCCAGTCGTCCAGGCCCGCGTACAGGGCCAGCCCGCCGGGGTTACAGGCCAGCATGTCCATGCTGCGGCTGATGACGTACGCGGGGTTCGGGCGCAGTGACTCAAGGAGCAGCTTGAGGTGGGGACGCACGGTACGGCTGGGCGCGGGCGGAGGGTCGGAGACGTAGCGGGCGGCGCGGGCGGCGAGCTCGCGCAGGTGCTGGTGTTCCTGGTCGTCCATGTGCAGGGCGCGGGCGAGTGAGTCGAGGACGGCGGGGCTGGGGCGGGTCTCCTTGCCGCGTTCCAGGCGCACGTAGTAGTCGATGCTGATGCCGGCCAGAGTGGCCAGCTCCTCGCGGCGCAGGCCGGGGGTGCGGCGGATGCCGGCGCCGACGGTGAGGCCGACGTGCTCGGGGCTGGTCTGGGTGCGGCGGGCGCGCAGGTAGCGGCCCAGTTCCACGCCCTCGCTGTGCGCGCTCGTCGATGCCATGGCTCCAGTCTCACCCGATGGGCACCGTGCCCGCAGGGTCGAGAGGGGCCCTGTCATTACCCCTGAAGAGCCCGCCCTGCCACATGGGCGCAATCCGGGCGAAGGTGAAGGAGCAAGACGCCGGTATCCCGGTCTCTTCCCCGTCATCCCAGGCCGGTTCTGCTGGGCCGGGTGAGAGTGAGGGGGCCGGGTACGCCACGGATCGAAAGAGGGCGAGATGCGGTACATCAACCTGCGTGACCTGGAGGTTTCCAGAATCGGGCTGGGCGCGATGGGCATGTCCCACGGCTACACCGGCTCCGGCACCGACGACGCGGAGTCGATCCGGGCCGTGCACCGGGCGCTGGAGCTGGGCGTCACCCTCATCGACACCGCCGAGATCTACGGCCCCTACATCAACGAGGAGCTGCTGGGGCGGGCGCTGAAGGGCCGCCGGGACCAGGTGGTGCTGGCCACCAAGTTCGGCTTGGTCTCGCACGGCGGAGAGGGCGCCTGGAACCTGGACTCCAGCCCGGCCAACATCCGCACCGCTGTCGAGGGCTCGCTGAAGCGGCTCGGCACGGATCACATCGACCTGTACTACCAGCACCGAGTCGACCCGGACACGCCGGTCGAGGAGACCGCCGGCGCCGTCGGCGAGCTGATCGCCGAGGGCAAGGTGCGCGCCTTCGGTCTCTCGGAGGCGGGCCCGGACACGATCCGCCGCGCGCACGCCGTCCAGCCGGTCACCGCAGTGCAGTCCGAGTACTCGCTGTTCACCCGCGGCATCGAGGGGCGGGTGCTGCCGGTGCTGCGGGAGCTGAACATCGGCCTGGTGCCGTTCTCCCCGCTGGGACGCGGTGTCCTGACCGGCACGGTGCGCTCCACCGACCAGTTCGACGAGAACGATTTTAGGCGCGACAACCCGCGCTTCACCGGCGAGAACTTCAAGCGCAACCTGGCGCTGGCCGACGAGGTCAAGGCCCTCGCCGATGAGGCCGGTGCCACGCCCGGCCAGGTTGCGCTGGCCTGGCTGCTCGCCCAGGGCGACGACATCGCCCCGATCCCCGGCACCAAGCGCGTGGCCCGCGTCGAGGAGAACACCGCCGCCGACGCCATCACGCTGAGCGCCGAGCAGCTCGAGAAACTCTCCAGCCTGCCGCCCGCCGCCGGCGCCACCCACACCGAGGCCCAGGCCCGGATGCTCGAACGCTGACACCCGCCACGCCTTCAGCACGACCCCGTTTGGAGTAGCCCCCTCATGCGCGCAGCAGTGATGTACGGAGCCGGTGACGTCCGAGTCGAACACCGGCCCGACCCCAAGATCGTCCAGTCGGCCGACGCCGTGGTCCGCACGCTCGCCTCATGTGTGTGCGGCAGCGACCTGTGGCCCTACGCCTCGATGCCCGCCACCGACACCGGCCGCCCCATGGGGCACGAGTTCCTCGGCGTCGTCGAGGAGACCGGCGCCGATGTGACCGGTCTGAAGAGTGGTGACCTGGTCGTCGCCCCGTTCACGTACAGCGACAAGACCTGCGACTACTGCGCCAGGGGCCTGCACATCTCCTGCCGCAACGGCGGCCGGTACGGCGTCGACGGCGTCGACGGCGGACAGGGCGAAGCCGTTCGCGTCCCCCACGCAGACGGCACCCTGGTCAAGTTGCCGGTGACCGCCGACTCCGCACTGCTGCCGTCCCTGCTGGCGCTGTCGGACGTGATGACGACCGGCCACCACGGCGCCGTCACCGCCGGCGTCACCCGCGGTGACGCGGTCCTGGTCGTCGGGGACGGTGCGGTCGGCCTGTGCGCGGTGATCGCCGCGAAGCGTCTTGGCGCCGAGAGGCTCGTGCTCGCCGGACGCCATGAAACCCGCACCACCCTGGGCCAGCACTTCGGCGCCACCGACGTGGTCGCCGAACGCGGCGAGGAGGGCATCGCCCGCATCCGAGAACTGACCGGCGGCGTGGACAAGGTCATCGAGGCCGTCGGCACCCGCCAAGCCCTCGACACCGCGCTCGGCGCGGTCCTGGACGGCGGCACCATCAGCCGACTGGGCGTCCCGCAGTACGAGCAGGGCCCGATCGGCCCGGCCGTCTTCATGCGGAACATCACCCTGACCGGAGGCGCCAGCCCCGCCCGCGCCTACATCGAGCAGCTGTTGCCCAACGTCCTGGACGGCACCATCACCCCCGGCCGCGTCTTCGACCAGCAATTCACGCTCGACCGAACGCCGGACGCGTACCGGGCGATGGCCGACCGCCAGGTCCTCAAGGCCCTCATCCGCCCCTGACCCCCCACCTCACCCGCACCACAAAGGACTTCCCTCATGCAGTACACGACCTTGAACAACGGCGTCGAGATGCCGCTCCTCGGTTTCGGCGTCTACCAGATCCCCGCCGAAGACACCGAACGTGCCGTCTCCGACGCGCTCGCCGCCGGCTACCGCCTGCTCGACACGGCCGCCGCCTACGGCAACGAAGCAGCCGTAGGCCGCGCCATCAAGTCCAGCGGCATCCCGCGCGAGGACCTGTTCGTCACCACCAAGCTGTGGGTCCAGGACGCCCCCGCCCAGCACAACACCCGGCACGCCTTCGAGACGTCCCTGACCAAGCTCGGCCTGGACCACCTCGACCTGTACCTGATGCACCAGCCCTTCGGTGACGTCTACGGCCAGTGGCGCGCCATGGAGGACATCAACCGCGAGGGCCTCGCGAAGGCGATCGGCGTGGCCAACTTCTACCCCGACCGCCTGGTCGACCTGATCGTCAACAACGACATCGTCCCCGCGGTCAACCAGATCGAGACCCACCCCTTCTTCCAGCGCGCCGACTACCAGGACCTCATGCGCGAGCACGGGGTGCAGATCCAGTCCTGGGGCGGCTTCGCCGAGGGCAAGAACGACCTGTTCACCAACCCGCTGCTCGCCGAGATGGGCAAGGAGTACGGCAAGTCCGTGGCCCAGGTTGTGCTGCGCTGGCTCACGCAGCGCGGGGTCATCGCCATCCCCAAGTCCGTACGCGCCGAGCGCATGGCCGAAAACATCGACGTCTTCGACTTCCAGCTCACCGACGAACAGATGGCCCGGATCGCCACCCTCGACACCGGCAGCTCCCTCTTCTTCGACCACCACGACCCCGAGATCGTCACCTGGCTCGCCCGGCGCCGCCTGGACGCCTGACCCACCCAACTCCAAGGGGCGGGCGACAGACCGGGCAGCCCGTCTGCGCTCGCCTCTTCTCGGATGCCAGAACCCTCGTGAAGGGCCCACCCGCGAACCAGCCCCACCCGTGGCAGGGCCTTGTGAATCGCTAATGGCGACTGGACGCTGTGCAGAGCGGAGCAGGTGCGACCCCGCCGACTGCCGGGACGGATGGCGCGGTCTGGCGTGGCCCCAGGCACGCCAGACCTCCGAGTGCACCGGCAGATCAGCGGTTCAGTACATTCGCCCGTATCTTGCGTCCACAGATCTGGCGCATTGTTAGGCCCGTGCCCTCCCCGTTGGCTCCCGCGGCGAGGGTCTGCCGAGCGCCCTCGCCACCTCACAGTCGGCGTCGGAAGGACCCGGTGGGCGGATCGGGACGTCATTCTTGAGGAAGGCGAGGCGCACGGTGGCCAGGCTCGTTCCTTCACGGTCAGCAATGTCCTGGAGCGACAAGCGGTCTTGTTCGTACCAGTTCGTCGAGGAGGTCCGCGCAGATCAGCACCTCGATCAGCGTGGATCGCATCCGCAGGCCCTCCAGTCCCGGGCGTCGGGCCTCGGGAGCCTCCGGTCGTCCTGCAGTCAGGGACTCCACCGCCGCGTCCAGTACGTCGTCCGACGCGCGCCGGCTTGCCGAGACCGCGGCGGAGGCAAGTTCGGCGTCGGGTTCGGTACGGACCACGGCTCCGGAGGTCGCGGGGTCGTCAACGCCTTCCCGCCAGGCGGGCAGTCCCGCCCGGCGCAGGGCGGAGACCGCCTGGTCGGCGAGTGCGGTCCGGGCGGCGAGGTCTTCCTCCGAGGCCCGGAAGAATCCGAAGTCGTCGGTCACAGTGATCGCTCGCTCCCCGGGTGGGGCCAGGACTTGTCCGGCCGGTCATGTTGCTGGTCAGGGTGCCAGGGTGTCTAAATGAGCGTGAGCATCGAGACCGACAACATGGTCTGCCTGTGGGCCGAGCCGTGGGGAACCGATCACTGGATGCATCCTGGTGAGGAGCTCACGGTGGTGACCGAGACGGCGCCAGAGCAGTCGCCGTTCACCATGGTCGTGCATGACCAGGGCGTCACGGTGTGGGTGAGGTGACCGACACGCCCCGCGGCGCCCTCGTCCTCAGGAAGCGCGAATTCGACTGCGCGCAAGAACTCTCGTTCCTGGTTGAGCAAGCCATGTTCCACCGCCATGCGACACCAGCTCGCATTGACCTCGTCCGCCAAACCGGGCTCGTCCACATCGGCCACCTCATCCCTAACGGCCCCGGTTCTCCTGCGCGACGCTCTGGGCGCGAGCCCGCGCCTCCTCGGCGGAGAGGCCCGCGTCGCACACGATCGTCACCACGCTGCCGTCGTCCAGCGGCACACTCCGCATCTCCACACCCAGCAGTCCCGCGCGCTGCGGCTCGTCCTCGGGCATCAGAGCACCTCCTCGTCGACGGATCCCCCAGGCTAGGCACGTCACCCCGGCGGTGCCGGGGAGCGGGCGCAGTACGTCACACGATCGATGCGGGTCACTGCGGCAGACGCCGAGGTGTCAACCCGACGCGCCGACAGGGCGGAAACCCGGGTCCGGTACTGCGCGCACGCCCGGGGCCGGCCCAGGGTGATCCTTCTCGCGGGTGACGGACAGGTATGAATCCCGTCAGGCGGGTAGTGGGGCAGGACAGCCCATCCGGTACGAAGGGAGACACACCCCCATGACTCTGCAGAGCACTCCGAAGTACACCGTCCCCGGCCTCACGGTGGACCAGGCCGGAGAGCTGATCGAGATTCTCCAGATGCGCCTGCACGCGCTCAACGATCTCCATCTGACGCTGAAGCACGTCCACTGGAACGTCGTCGGTCCGCACTTCATCGCCGTCCACGAGATGCTCGACCCGCAGGTCGACAAGGTCCGTGCGATGGCCGACGACGTCGCCGAGCGGGCTGCGGCCCTCGGCGGGGTCAGCCAGGGCACGCCCGGCGCGCTCGTGGCCGCCCGGTCGTGGCAGGACTACAGCGTGGGCCGCGCCGACGCCATCGCCCATCTCGGGGCACTCGACGTCGTCTACACCGGGCTCCTCGAGGACCTGCGCAAGGCGATCGCGGCGGCCGGCGCCATCGACGCCGCCACGGAGGACCTGCTGATCGGCCAGCTGCGCGACCTGGAGCAGTTCCAGTGGTTCGTCCGCGCGCATCTGGAGACGGCAGGCGGTTCGCTGCGCACCGGCTCGGCCGACACAGAGGCGGAAGCGGCCCACAAGGCCGTCAACTAGCCGTCCACCAGGGCGCGTTCGCGAGTGAATCAGGTCACGTCACGCACGCGGTGTGCATGGACCGTGACAGGCGGGGCATGGGGAGGTACCGCCCCCCGAGCGAGAGCAGGCCTTCCATGCTGATGCCCGACGCCGCGTTCGTCCGTACGCTGCTGAGTCGCTACGCCGATCTGCAGATGCGGCACTGCGAGCGCCCCTCGCAGGAGTTGCGCTGGCAGCTCGACGACGTGACCTACACGTTGTGCGTGTGCACCGGGACCCGCACCATCCGGGACGCCCTCGCCGCCGCCGACCTGGTCCTGGAGCAGGCCGCGGCCCGCGGGTCGGACGAACCGCAGGCCGCTTGAGCACACCGCGCACGACACTGTGCGAGCCGGTGTTTGCGCCGGGCCGACGAGGGCACCCGGAGTGTGGTCCCGCCCTCCGCGCCGCGGGATCCGATGAGCTGGGGGCGCGTCCTGGGACGAGGACGCGCCCCCGTCGTCATGTCACGGTGAGCGCGTGCCGGCCGACTCCTCGCCGGCGCGGCGGGGGTGCCGCTCGGGTCCGACCGTGCGGAGGGAAGGACCGCGAGCGGCGCTCCGCCCGTCAGACGCGACCGCCGGTCAGACGCGTGAACGGTCCCTGGCCGCCGCGCTCCGCACGGCGTCCGGCCGCGAAGGAGCCGGCGGCCAGGACCGTGGCACCGGCCGTCACACCGGCGGCGACGATCTTGTGGTCCTTGAGGGCGGTCCAGGCCGTCGACGCGGCCGAGGCCGCCTGTCCCGCCGCCGATGTCACGGTGGAACGGGCGCTGTCCAGCGCGGCGCTCGCCGTGGTCGCCGCGCCGGCACCCTCGGCGCCCGCCGCCCGAGCCACGCGGCCCGCACCCGCACCGGCCGCCTCCGCCTTGGCCGCGACCTTCTCCGCGGTCTTCTCCGCCGCCTTGGCCACGGCCGGCTGCGCCGTACCGGTGGTCCGTGCGGTCATCTCTCCGTTGCCCTGTGTGTTCGCCATGGTGTGCGAATAGCCGGATCCGGCCGGGACAAACAGCGGGAGCGCCCAGACGTGCGTCTCGCATGGCGCCGGTCCGGCCGGTGGACGACGATGGCCTCAGGCCGAAGCGAAGGAGCAGGCATGGCTCAGGACAATCCCGACTACCGGCCCGTGGTCTTCCGGGACAAGGCCGCCGGCTACGCGTTCTTGACCCGGTCCACGGCACGGACGGACGCCACGATCGAGTGGGACGACGGGGAGACGTACCCCGTGGTCGACGTGGAGATCTCGGCGGAGAGCCATCCCTTCTACACGGGGAAGGCCCGCACCGTGGACACCGAGGGCCGCGTCGCGGCGTTCGAGCGCCGCTACGGCAAGGACGAGAGCTGACGGTCGACCCCGGGTTCCCGCTCGCGACGGCGCGGCCTCATCCGGCCGCGGCTGTGGAGCGGCCCAGGTACCAGACCGGACCCGGGTCGGGGACGGTCAACTGCCGGAAGCCCAGACGGTCGTAGAACGCCCGGGCCGCCGTGTTCGCCCGCACCATGCAGAGGTGGACGGCCGGCACGCCCTGCCGGTGCAGCGCGTCCAGCAGGGTGCCCATGAGGGTGCGGCCGTACCCCTTGCCCTGCCAGGGCGGCAGCAGGTCGATGTGCAAGTGCGCCGGGAACGCGGTGAGTTCGTCCCTGACCATGCGTTCGGGGGTGTGCAGCAGGCCGATCATCTCCTCGCTGGGCGTGCGGGCCGCGCCGACGTTCCGCGGATAGCGGCCGGTCACCTCGGGCAGCCACTCCGTGCGGAAGCGGGCGGCGAAGCCGGGGGTGTCCGGGACGCCCAGGACGTATCCGACGGCGGTCCCCTCCCCGTCGTCCAGGACGAAGGCGAAGTCCGGCTCCAGGTGCACGTAGGGGTAGGCGAAGATCGACGGCATCAGTTCACGGTCGGGGTAGAGCGACGACGAGTCCTGTCCCTGATAGGCCGTCATGACACAGATGTGCCGCAGCGCTTCCCGGTCCGACGGCTGGTAGGGGCGGACGAACGGAGGGTTCTTCATGCGCCGCACCCTGCCACGGTGGGAGCGCTCCCGCAGGGAATTTCCCAGGTCGCCCGGATCGACCGATGATCCCGGTCGCCCCGGTCTCCGGACGGGGCCGGAGCACCCGCCCACCACTCCTACGGTCCACACGTGGCCGGTGCACGACCCGCGCACCGGGTAGGGCTCACCCGCACACCCGTCACCATCATGAGGAGTCGCCCGTATGCAGATCGATCTGGCCGGACGGACCGCGCTGGTCACCGGCTCCACCCAGGGCATCGGCGCCGCGATCGCCACCGGTCTCGCCCGGGCCAGGGCCCGGGTCGGCGTCAACGGCCGTACACGGGAAAGGGTCGACGAGGCCATCGGGCGGATCGGCGCCGACGCCCCCGGCGCCGAGCTGGTGCCCGTGGTCGCCGATGTCACCACCGACGAGGGAGCCCGGCGGGCCGCCGAGGCCTTGCCGCGGGTCGACATCCTCGTCAACAACCTCGGCATCTTCGACTCGGCAGACCCGTTGGAGATCAGCGACGAGGAGTGGCGCCGCTACTTCGAGGTGAACGTGCTGGCGGCGGTCCGCATGATCCGCCAGTACCTCCCGGGCATGGCCGAGCGCGGCTGGGGCCGGATTCAGAACATCGCCAGCGACTCGGCGGTGGTGATCCCCGCCGAGATGATCCACTACGGGATGTCCAAGACGGCGCTGCTCGCGGTCACCCGCGGCTTCGCCAAGCAGGCGGCCGGGACCGGGGTGACCGTCAACTCGGTCATCGCGGGGCCCACCCACACCGGCGGCGTCGAGGACTTCGTCTACGGACTGGTCGACCGGGACCTGCCCTGGGAGGAGGCCCAGCGGACGTTCATGCGCGAGTACCGCCCGCAGTCGCTGCTGCAGCGCCTCATCGAGCCCGAGGAGATCGCCAACATGGTCGTCTATCTCGCCTCGGCGCAGGCGAGCGCCACCACGGGCGGGGCGCTGCGCGTGGACGGCGGATACGTGGACTCGATCCTGCCCTAGGGCCGGTCCGGCGGACCCTGTCCTGGCCTAGCGGGCGATACCGCCGCCTCCCATGTAGAGGCGCAGCTTCCCGTCGTGCTCGAAACTGTCGCCGTACAGGCGGGTGACGCCGCCGGTCGACAGCCCGTGGCCCGTGCCGGGCAGCACCCACGTGGAGCTGCGCACCCGGTCGTCGCCCGGCGCGGCCACCGTCAGGTCGGCCCGGTGGTCGCCGTCCAGGTCGACGAGGCGCACCGCCAGGCCGAACGCGGCGCGTGCGTCCTTCTCTCCGCCGATGTCGCCCGCGTCGACGACCTGGGCCCCCTCACCGGTCAGGCCCTTCGGGCCGCCGAGCAGGAGCAGTACTTCTTCCGGGCCCGTCTTCGCGTCCTCCTTGCTCCGGGGGGAGCCGGCCACCACGTCCGCGTAGCCGTCGCCGTTGACGTCGCCGGTGTCCAGGGAGGGGAAGGCGGCGTCCTCGTCCTGGGGTTCCACGCCGGGGGTGTCGCGGTCGACGGTCACCGGCCGTTCGTCCTTCCCCGGACCGGCCCGGGAGCCGTGGAGGACGGTCACCGAGCTGTGGCTCGCCTTGCCGCGCCGGGGGCTGAGCACGAGGTCCGCGAGGCCGTCGCCGTCGACGTCGCCGACCGCACCCGCCGCCGCGTCGGGGAGGTCGATGTCGTCCGGCTGGGCCAGCCCGCCTCGGCGGGCGTGGAAGTAGCTGACCGGCCAGCGTTCCTCGAACGTGGCGGTGCCGAGGGGCTCGTCGTGGTGGAAGGCGATCAGCTCGTCGACGCCGTCGCCGTCCAGGTCTCCCGCGACGAGGTCCTCGTAGGTCGCGGACCCGATGTCCCGTGCGGGTCGGCGCGGTGCGGACACCGGGCCGGTGCCCGCCGGAGAGCCGTCGCGGGTGAAGGGCCCCTTGAGCAGGCCCTTGTCGGAACCGAGCCCGAAGACCAGGTCGGCATGCCCGTCGCCGTCGAAGTCCCCGGCGACGAGGTGCTCCTCCAGCGCCTGGTCCAGCGCCCAGGAGACATGGCTGCGGTCCGTGCCCGGTACGCGGGCGGCGCTCCGCAGACCGTCCGGGGAACCCCACATGACGATCACGCTCGGTTCGTCGTCGAAGACGACGGTGGCGAGGTCGGTGTACCCGTCCCCGTCCAGGTCACGGGCCACCACGTCGGTCCCGAAGAACGCCTCGTCATCGGCCTTTCCCGGTATGGCCGCGTCGTTCTGCGAGAGGTACTGGCAACGGGCGAGACCGGTTCCTTCACCCGATCCGTACGCCACCGCGATGCTGCCGCCGGAGGCGGCGTTCGCCACGTCGCCCAGTGCTCCCATGGCCAGATCGGGGTGACCGTCACCGTCGAAGTCGGCAGCCGGCGCGGTACCGGCGGGCGCCCGCCCGTCCTTCGCCGGGGCGCCGGAGGATGCGGTGCCGTGAGCAGCGGTGTGGCAGGCGCGGGGTCCGGCGATGCCGGGGGTTGCGGACCGGGCCAGCACCACCGCGGCCGTGACGGCGACGGCGGCGACCGCCGCACCGGCCGCGATCATCCATCGGCGTGTGCCGCCACGTGTCCGCTCCGTCCTCTGCTCAGCTTCCTCGACGTCCATATGATCAAGCACGTCGCGACGGTGTCCGGCGGTTCCGGACGCCCGGTCGCGGAGGGACCGACGCCGTCGCCGTCACCGTTCGCTCAGCCGAGGAAGTCGGCGACCATCGCCGCGAACTCGTCCGGGGTGGCGAGCCGGACGCCGAGGCTCTCGGCCTTGGCCCGCTTGGCTCCCGCGCCCTCCCCCGCGACGAGGAGGCTCGTGTTCTTCGAGACGCTGCCCGACGACTTGCCGCCGGCCCGCTCGATCAGCTCGTTCATCTGATTGCGGGAGAGCTGCTCCAGGGGACCGGTCATCGCGCCGGTGACGACGACCTTCAGACCCGCCAGCGGGCCCGCGTCGGCGGCCGGCGCGTCCGGGTCGTCCTCGGCGGGCGGGGTGGCGCCGGGCTCGGTCATGCTCAGTCCGGCTGCCGCGAGACGGTCGATCTGCTCGGCCAGCTCCGCGAGTTCGGCGACGATGACGCGGGCCTTCTCGGCGCCGATGCCGTCGACCCGCTGCATCGCCTCCGCGTCCGCCGCTCTGATCCGGTCCATCGTGGCGAAGTACCGGGCGATCCGGCGGGACATGGACCGGCCCGTCCCGCGCACCCCCAGGGCGCACAGCACCCGGGACAGCGGCTGGGCCCTGGCCGCCTCCAGCGCCGCCATCAGGTTGTCGGTGCTGGTCTCCCCCATCCGCTCCAGACCGAGAAGCTGCTCACGGGTCAGCCGGTCGAAGAGGTCGGGCAGGGCGGTGACCAGGCCCGCCTCGACGAGCTGGACGACCCGGGTGTGACCGAGGCCCTCGATGTCGAGCTGGTCGCGCCCGGCCGCGTACGCGATCGACGCGACGAGATGACAGTTGCGGCCGCGCTCGCACCGCCACCGCTGCTCGCTGGTGTCGATGCCCGAGCCGCACTGCGGGCACGCGGCGGGAAAGACGATCTCCCGCTCCTCCCCGGTGCGCAGGTGGGCGACGGGGGCCTCGATGCGGGGGATGATGTCGCCCGCCTTGTAGACCATCACCTGGTCGCCGAGGAGCAGGCCGCGGCGGGTGATGTCGGCCGGGTTGTGCAGGGTGGCGTACGTGACGGTGGAGCCGTCGATCTCGACCGGCTCCAGGACGGCGCGCGGCGCGATGATGCCGGTGCGGCCCACGTTCCACTCGACGTCGAGCAGCCGGGTGATCTTCTCGACCGCCGGGAGCTTGAACGCCACCGCCCAGCGCGGCGCCCGGGTGCCGGAGCCCGCCGTCCGCTGGTCGGCGGCGAGATCGGCCTTGACGACGATGCCGTCGATCCCGAACGGCAGGTCGGCGCGGAGCCCCGCGATCCGCTCGACCTGCTCCACGACCTGCTCGACGCTCGTGACGACGACGCCGGGCACCTGGGTGCTCGCCGGGGTGTTGACGCCCCAGGCCGCCGCCCGGTCCATGAGGGCGCCGTGCGCGGACTCCTGGAGCTCGGCGGCGAGGGCCGCGTCGGTGCCGGGCAGCGGCAGCAGTCCGTAGCCGAAGAACGTCATCGGCACCGTGTAGGCCCGGTCCTTGGCGCGCAGGGTGCCTGCCGCGGCGTTGCGCGGATTGGCGAACGGGTCGCCGCCGTGTCCGGTGCGCACCTCGTTGGCGTACTCGAACTGGGCCGCGGTCATGAGGACTTCGCCGCGCACCTCCAGCGTGACGGGCTCGGTGAGCCGGTCGGGCAGGCCCTCGATCGTGCCGATGGCGTGGGAGACGTCCTCGCCCGCCGTGCCGTCGCCCCGGGTGACGAGGCGGGCGAGGCGGCCGTCCTCGTAGCGGGCGGCGATGGCGAGACCGTCCAGCTTCGGCGAGACGTTCCAGCTCGCGACCTCGCGGCCGATCCGGCGCTCCAGGGAGGCCGCCCAGGTGGTGAACTCCTCGCCGGAGAACACATTGTCCAGGCTCAGCATGGGCACGGTGTGCGGGACGTCTCCCTCGACCGCGCCGCCCGCGACCTTGCCCGAGGGCGAGTCGGGCAGCACCTCGTCGGGATGCTCGGTCTCGTACACCGTGATCGCCCGCACGAGCCGGTCGTAGGCGTCGTCGTCCAGGGCGGAGGTGCCGCCGTCGTAGTACGCGGCGGCGGCCCGGCGGGCGTCCCGCACGGCCCGGGTGTAGGCGGCGGAATCGGACAGCGCGGGCAGGCCGGAGGGAACGGCAGAAGTCGTCGTCATGCAGTTCATCCTGCCTGGTGCCACTGACAATGACGGGTCGTCAGGCCAGGGACAGGTCCGCCTGCCGGGAGTGCGGCGCGGGCGCCGTCTCGCGGGTGAGGGCGACGACGGCGATGTCGTCGGTGAGGTGGTGGGTCCAGTCGTGGACGTCCCGGTTGAGGTGGGTGACGAGCGCGCCCGGCTCGGTGCCCGCCGCCACTTCCAGGCGTTCGGCGAGGGGGTAGAACTCGCCGGAGGAGTTGCGGGCCTCGCTGAGCCCGTCGGTGTGCAGGAGGAGCGTCTCGTCGGGGGCGAGTTCGACGGTGGAGGGAAGCGGAAGGTCGTCGCCGAGAGCGCCGAAGCCGAGCGGCAGCAGGGCCGGTACGGCGATCTCCTGCACGCTGCGCCGGGAGACGGCCAGGGGCGCGAGGTGGCCGCAGTTGACCACGTCGACCGCGTCGCCCGCGCCGCCGTGCTGCAGCAGGACGGCGGTGGCGAACAGTTCCTCGTCGCCGCGGGCGCCCGCGGCGCGCACCAGTTGCCGGTCCAGGCGGGCGGCGAGTTCCCCGAGGTCCGCGACCTCGTGCGCCTGGCACCGGAAGGCGCCGAGGACGTCGGTGACGGTCTGCACGGCCGGCATGCCCTTGCCGCGGACGTCGCCGACGAGGATGCGGGTACCGAAGGGGGTGTCGACGGCTTCGAGGAAGTCGCCGCCGATCCCGGTGCCGACGGTGGCGGGCCGGTACAGACCGGCCAGCCGCAGACCGCCGAGCCGGGACGGGATCGGGTGCAGCACGGCGTGCTGGAGCGCCCCGGCGGCCTGTTCGGTGCGGGCGTGCCGTTCGGTCTGCTGGCGCCGCAGGAACGTCAGGACACCCGCGAAAACGCCGATGGCGAGGGCCGTGACGACGGTGCCGGGCCGCTGCGCCACCTGTTCTCCGGCGAAGCCGCGGATGAGCAGGTACTCCAGGCCGGCCGTGCCCGCGACGGCCAGGGCGACGGCGGGCCGTCCGACGACGAGTGCCGCGGCGGACACCACGGCGACGGCGACCCAGAGCAGTTCGCCGGTCTCGGCGGAGGTCGGCCCGGTGCGCAGGACGGAGGAGGCGGGCATGGCCTGCGCGGCGGCCGTGCCCAGGACGATGGCGGTCGGGTGGAGGGCGGAGAAGGCGCCCAGGCGGGAGTGCGGCAGCGCGGCGAGGAAGCCCGCCATCTGCGGGGTCTGGGCGGTCATGATGCCAAAGCCGACCAGGGCGGACATCGCGCAGCACATGGCCGTCGCCGCGACCGCGCCCGCGGGGACGGTGTGCAGCAGCGCCAGGCCCACCGCCGCGAGGGGCAGCCCGAGCGAGCAGCCCGTCAGCGGGGTGAAGGCGGTGCGCCGGGCGAGCAGGCAGGCGGCGGCGCCGCCGAGGCCGAACGCGGAGACGGCCAGGACGCCCTGGGTGCGCGTGCCGCCGCCCGCGATCACCAGCGCCGGGAGGGCGAGCGCGATGACGATCTGGGTGAAACCGACGACGACTCCGGCGGCGAGTGCCGTGCCGGGCTGGCGCAGCGGGGCACCGGTCAGGCGTCGGCGGCTGCGCGAGCCCAGCAGACCGGCGGCGACCGCGGCGGGCGACGCGGCGAGCGGCGCCAGCACCCAGGGGTCGGACCAGCCGCGCACGGGCGCGAGATAGAGGCCCGTGATCAGCAGCACCGCCGCGCCGAGGCAGCCGGAGACCAGCATGTCGAGGCGGGTCGAGGTGCCCGACACGGCCGTCTCGGGCACGATGCGCAGCACGGCGACGGTACCCGCGACGGCGAGCACGGCGAAGGCCACGGAGACGGTCCGCCAGCCCACGGCGGAGACGATCACCGAGGCCGCGTTGCTGACGCCCATGAACACCAGGGACATGATCGCGAGCCAGGTTCCCATGATCTGGCGCAGGCGTCCGGGCAGCGACAGGGACGGGACGAAGGCCAGGCAGGTCACGAAGATCGCGGAGGCGGCCATGGTCACCAGGACGCGTCCGGCGATGTAGGCGGAGGGCTGTGCGACGAAGGCCACGAAGAGGCAGCCGGTGCCGAACGCGGCCAGCGACCAGACCAGCACCCGGCGGCGGCCGAGCCGGTCGCCCGCCCTGCCGGTGACGAAGAGCGCGACGATCCCGGCGACGGCGCCGATCACCTCGCCCGCGGCCATCGACTCCCGGCTCACGCCGAGGTCGCGCGAGAGCGAGGGTCCCGCGGCGGCCCTGAGCACGGGACCGATCACGTACAGGGCCGCCAGTGCGGCGAGCACGGCGTACACCCGCTTCGGCGCACGTCCCGGGCCGGGCGGACCCGCCGCTCGCACGACCATGTCCCTCGCCACGTAACCGCCTCTTCCTCTCCTCGCGCCCCCTGCCGCTCGGCCCCTGAGTGTGCGCCCCTGACGTCGCACCCCTCTTGGGATGCCCGGATCGCGCACCATATATTCGGATGGTTAAGTTTTAAGGTCTAAAGTCACGACCGGTACGGGCGAACGGCCCGGAGCGCGTTCGTATCCTGCCCCTTGTGATCACTTCGCCCAGGGACGCCACGTTGCGCCAGGTCCTCGACCACGACGAGGACGGTGTGCTGCGCCTCGTCCTCGCCCCGTCCGGGTCCGATGCCCCGGTGCGCGGGGTGCTCATCGGCGACGAGGGCGCCGACCGGCCGCACGACGGTCACCTGGTGCTCGGGGCGGGGCTCACGCCGGACCCGGTCGCGGCGGTGGAGCACATGCACGAGCTGGCACGGCGGGGCGCCACCGCCCTCGTCCTCAGGGACACCGGCGACGGGCCGCCCCCGGCGGAGATCGTCGCGGCCGCGCGGGAGACGGGTCTCGCCCTGCTGGTGCGGGCCGGGTGGGCCGACTGGGCGGACGCCGTGGAACTGGTCCGCTCCGCGTGCGCCTTCGCGGCGCTCGGCACCGCGGACCGGCTCGTGGGGGACCTGGCGGGCGGCGAACTCGCTCTGCTGGCCGCCGAGGTCGCCCGGCACTGCGGCGCCTCGATCACTGTGGAGGACACCCGCTTCCGGGTGCTGGCGCACTCCGCGACCGGACCCGACGCCGATCCCGTCCGGCAGTCGACGATCCTCGGCGGGAAGGTCCCCGACTGGCGGGTGGCGGAGCTGCGGCGGGCCGGTCTGCTGCGCGCGCTGTGGAGCTCCCGCGACGTCATCCACCGCGCCGCGGACGGCGGCGACCCGGAGCGGCTCATCGTCGCGATCCGCAACGGCGGCGAAATGCTCGGCTCGATCTGGGCGGCCGCCGACGGCGGCGGTTTCACGCCCGAGGCGCCGGAAGCGCTGCGCCGGGCGGCCGAGGTGGCCGTGCCGTATCTGCTCCAGCACCGGCTGCGCGTCGGCTCCGAGCGGCGCCGCGAGCAGCACGCCCTGCGCGGGCTGCTGTCCGGCGAGGGCGACCGGCGCACCCACATGTGGTCGCTCGGGCTCACCGCGCGGACGCCCTGCGCGGTGGTCGTCGCCGAGCAGGAGGAGTCCACCGCGCCCTTTCCCGAGCGCGTCCTCCAGGCGCTGGCGCTCCGGGCAAGGGCCCACAGGTCGGGCACGCGGTACCTGCGCGAGAGCCGCCGGCTCACCGTGCTGATCCCGGTCCCCGACGGACAGGACCGGGACGCGGTGGTGCTCGCCCGGGATCTGGCCTCCCTGGCCGCCGCGATGCCGGACGCCCCCGCGGTGCGGGTGGGCGCGGGCCCGGTCGTGGCGTCGCCGCTGGCGGCCACCGAGTCCGCCGAGGAGGCCCGGCTGATCGTGCGCGCCCTGCGGGAACGCGAAGTGCGCGCCGCGCGATCCGACGGCGAGCCGCCGCTGCGGCACGCGGGCCCCGAGGACGTCCGGCAGAGCGTGGCGGTGCTCCGGGTCCTGGACGCGGTCCGGCCCTTGTGGGAGCGGCACGGCGGTCCGGTGCACGCCATGGTCGCCGCGGACGGGGCCGCCGGGGGCGATCTGGTCCGCTCGCTGACGGCCTACCTGGACGCTGCGGGTGACATACCGCGCGCTGCGCGGCGTCTGGTGCTGCATCCCAACACGCTGCGGTACCGGCTCAAGCGGGTGCGGGAGCGCTTCGGCCTCGACCTCGACGATCCGGACACCCGGCTGATCGTCACCCTCGCGATGCGGCTGGCCACCTCGGACAACGCCCGGGACGTCACGGAGATTTGACCCGGTTCGAGAGGGTGTTCGGAGCAGCGCACAAAAGAAGGCCGCTGTTTTGGCCCGGCATACGAAGACGTGTCCCTCGGCGGCGGCCAGGCTCGGGGCATCTCCCCCGTTCCCGTGACGAAGGCCGCCCCGTGACTCTGGATTCCGCCCCCATCCTCGACCCGCGCACGGCAGAGGAGCGCGTCGCCACTGTGCTGCGGCACGCTGTCGACCGGAGGCTGGTCGGCACCGAGCAGCCTGTGGCGGGCTTCCTCGACACCGACGGCATCCGGGCGTCCGTCGCCGCGCTGCACGCCGCGTTCGGCGAACTCCCCGACGTGCTGCACACCTTCGCGGTGAAGGCATCCTCACTCGTCCCCGTCCTGCGGCTGCTGGCCGATCTGGGGATGGGCTGCGAGGTGGCGAGCCCCGGCGAGCTGCGCCTGGCCCTGGACGCCGGCTGCGCTCCCGGCCGGATCGTTCTCGACTCGCCCGCCAAGACCCGCGAGGAGATCGCCGAGGCGCTCGCCCTGGGCGTGGCGCTGAACGCCGACAACCTCGACGAGCTGGAGCGCGTCGACGCGCTGCGCCCGGCCGGCAGCACGTCCGTGATCGGGCTGCGCGTCAACCCGCAGGTCGGCTCCGGCTCGATCGGTGCGATGAGCACGGCCACCGCCACCTCCAAGTTCGGCGTCGCGCTGCGGGACGCGGGCGCGCGCGAGCGTGTTGTCCGGGCGTTCACCCGCCGACCCTGGCTGACCCGGCTGCATGCCCATGTCGGCTCGCAGGGCTGCCCGTTGGAGCTGATCGCCGAGGGTGTCGCGGAGACGTACCGGCTCGCCGAGGAGATCAACACGGCGGTCGGCCGGCAGCAGATCACCAGCCTCGACATCGGCGGCGGACTGCCCGTGAACTTCACCGACGACGAGGTACGCCCCACCTACGAGGACTACACGCGGGCCCTGCGCGCCGCGGAGCCGCGCCTGTTCGACGGCCGGTACGGCCTGGTCACGGAGTTCGGCCGGTCGCTGCTCGCCAAGAACGGCTTCATCGCGGCCCGCGTGGAGTACGCGAAGGAGGCCGGAGGCCGCCGGATCGCGGTGACGCACGCGGGAGCGCAGACGGCGACCCGCACCGTGCTGATGCCGGGCGCCTGGCCGTTGCGCGTGGGTGCCTTCGACGCGCAGGGCCGCCCCAAGACCGGCGTCCCCGTGCCCCAGGACGTGGCGGGGCCCTGCTGCTTCGCGGGGGACGTCGTCGCCGAGGACCGTGCGCTGCCGCCGCTGACGGAGGGCGACTTCGTCGTACTGCGCGACACCGGCGCCTACTACTTCTCGACGCCCTGGGCCTACAACAGCCTGCCGAGGCCCGGCGTGCACGGATACGCCACGGACGCCGACGGAGGCGTCCGGTTCGTGCCCGTACGCGACGCCCAGACCCTCGACGAGATCGCGGCCGAGAGCGGAGCCCGGCACGCCGACCGGCTGACCGCCCTCTCGCGGTGCTCGACGCGACCGCCGATGACATCGGGGACAAAGCTGTGACAAAGGTGCGGGCAACGCACGCGGGGGATCGCGGGTCGTAACAGGTGCGGCGGGGAACGCCGGGGCCGGACCGTCCGGCCGAACGACCGACACGGGGGATGACACTGATGAACGTACGAGAGAACCGGGCACTGTTCGCGACGGGCGCGGCGGCGGCCGTGGTGGCCGTGGCCGCCCTGGCCGCACCGGCGTCGGCGGCGGGCACGCCCCGCTTCCTGTCGCAGTCGGAGCTGCCGCCGCACTCCTCCTCCGCCTGGACCGCGGGGCCGGTCACGGCCGGACAGCCCGATCCGCTGCCGCTGTGCGTGGGCGACGCCCTGCCGTCGACGTCGGTGCACCGCGTCTACCGCACCGACCTCGACACCGGCGCGCTCCAGGTGACGGTCGTCGAGCGGGACGCACGGGCCGCCAAGGAGTTCGTGGCGCTGCTGCGCCGGCACCTCGACAGCTGCGCGAAGGACGTGATGGCAGCGGACCCCGAGGTCACCGCCAAGCAGAAGTACTACGGCAAGCTGTCCGTGGAGGAGGGTGCGTACGTCTACGGCGTGCACACCGAGGCCTCGTGGGGCGCCTCCGACATCAATCTCTTCTCCGTCGGCCGGGACGGCGCGGTCGTGACGGTCGTCCAGTGGGGCGAGATGGGCTCCTTCGCGCAGGCGCCGGTGGCCGCCTTCAAGAAGACGACGGTGACGGCGGTGAACAAGCTGCGCTGACAGGGGGGCGAAGAAAGGCTCTCAGGAGTCGGGCACGGCGAAGTCGCACCACACCGCTTTGCCCTCGCCGCGCGGCTCGACTCCCCAGCGCGACGCCATCGCCTCCACCATGACCATGCCGCGTCCGGAGGTGGCCGTCTCCCCCGGCGTGCGCCGCTGCGGGCGGGAGCTGGAGCGGTCCTTGACCCACAGGCGGACCGCGCGCGGCGGCCCGGTGAGCACTTCGAGGGTGAGCACGGCGCCGCCCTCGGTGTGCATGAGGGCGTTGACGAGCAGTTCGCCGGCGGCGGTCTCCACGTCGTCGGCCATGCTGCCGAGCCCCCAGGCGGTGAGGTGTTCGCGCAGGGCGGCCCGCGCGTCCGCCAGGCCCTCGGGGTCGGCCTGGTGGACGTAGCGGTGCATGCGGGGCGCCTGCGGGGTGCCCGAGTCCGGCACCCTGCGCAGGACGACCAGCGCCACGTCGTCCCCGCTGCCCCATTTCTCCCACAGGGAGCGGGAGAGGTGGTCGGCGATCTGCTCCGCCGTGGGCGGCCCGGCGCTCAGCGCGTCGGCGAGCGCGCGCAGCCCTTCGTCGATGTCGGCGCCGGGCTCCTCCACGAGGCCGTCGGTGCAGAGCACCAGGGTCTCGCCCGGGACGAGGTCGAGGCGGGTCTCGGGGAAGTCGTCCTGCTCGAACTCGGTGGCCAGACCCAGGGGCAGTCCGCCGCGCAGCCGGGGAATGCCGACCCGGCCGTCGGTGTGCCGCACGAGCGGGGGCAGGTGTCCGGCCCGCACGGCGCGGACGATGCCGGTGGCCGGGTCGAACTGGGCGTACGTGCACGTCGCGAAGCGGTCCGTGTCCAGTTCGGCCAGGAACCGGGAGGCCCGCGAGAGCACCGTCGCGGGCGGGTGCCCCTCGCCCGCGAACGCCCGCAGCGCGATCCGGAGCTGGCCCATGATCGCCGCCGCGTGGGTGTCGTGCCCCTCGACGTCGCCCACGACGATCCCGAACCGGCCGCGCGGCAGCACGATGACGTCGTAGAAGTCGCCGCCGACCTGCCGCCCGCCCCACGCGGCGTGGTAGCGCACGGCGAGTTCGGTGTCGGGGACCTCGGGGACGGACTTGGGCAGCATCGTCGCCTGGAGGCTGCGGGCCAGGTCGCGTTCCTCGTCGAAGAGGATGGCCCGCTGGAGGGACTGGGCGACGATGCCGGACAGGCCGATGCACAGATTGCGGTCGGCGTCGGAGAACTCCCGGCGGCCCCGGTAGAACAGGGCGAGCCCGCCGATGGCGCGGTCCTGGGCGACCAGCGGCAGGAACGCCGCGGCCTCCAGTCTGAGCCGGTCGATGTAAGGGGCCAGACGGGTGAAGCGGTGGGCCAGGTCGGACAGGTCCCCGACGAACCGGGGCTGCCGGCTCATGACCACTTCGGCGAGCGGCAGGGAGTCGTCGATCTGGTGCAGCTTGAGTTCGTCGAGGGCCTGCATCGACTGGCCCACCAGGGCGATCAGCTTCAGGTCGGCTCCCTCGACCAGGCCGAGGACGAGCCCGTCGGCGGCGAACCGGTCGAGGCCGCCGGCGCCGGACAGCACGGCCACGACGTCGTCGACGGTCACGGCCCGGGACAGCGCCTCGGTGGTGCCCTGGACCATGAGGGCCACTCGGCGGCGTTTGCCGTCGGCGTCGTCGAGTCCGGCCAGCTCGGCCGGTTCGTGCGGGGCGGCGCGCACCACGCCGACGACCCGCACGGCCCGCCCCCGCGCGTCGCGCAGGATGCGCCCCGAGACGTGGGTCAGGCGTGCGGTGCCGTCCCGCATGCCGATCTGGAAGTACGCGCCGTAGGCGTCGTTGCCGGTCGCGACCGCCTCGTTGATGACCGCGGTGACGCGGACGGCCTCCTCGGGCGGGATCCGTGACAGCACGGACTCCGCCGTGTCCCGGAACTCCTCCCGGGGCAGGTCGAGGACGGCCAGGCAGTTGTCGTCCAGGCGGAGGGTGCCGCCCTCCAGATCCCAGTCGAAGCTGCCCATGCCGGTCAGTCGCAGTCGCTCTTCGAGGCCGATCTCCGGCTCGTGTGCAGGGCCCATATGACTCTCCGGTGTACCGCTTCGTCACCATATCGGCACGGTGACGGGACCGCGCGACGGCCCGAATGTCCCCCTACCGATCAGTAGCGCTCGGCCGTGCCCAGGTACTGCTCGGCGAACGCGGCGGCGGCCCGTTCCGAGGTGAACAGACGGCGCAGCCTGGCCAGGCTCGTGCCGGTGCGGAACGGGTCCCCCGCGGCCGCGCCGTGGTAGACCTCCGACAGCCATTGGGAGAATTCCTGGTAGTCCCAGACGCGGCGCAGGCAGGTGGGCGAGTAGCCCGTGAGGGTGACACCGTCGGGGTCGGCGCCGGTGAGGCGGGCGGCGAGCGCGTCGCCGAGGAGGAAGGCGTCGTGCAGGGCGAGGTTCATGCCCTTGGCCGCGATGGGGGCGACGAGATGGGCGGCGTCTCCGGCGAGCAGGAGCCGGCCGACCGCCATCGGCTCGACGACGTAGTCGTGCATGTCCAGGATCCGCTTCTCGACGAGGCGGCCCTCGGTCAGGGGGTCGGACCCGGTGGCGGCGAGGCGGCGGTGCAGCTGGGCCCAGACGCGGTCGTCGGGCCAGGCGTCCGGGGTGTCGCCCGGCGGGCACTGGAGGTAGTAGCGGGTGACCTCGGGGCTGCGCGGCATCTGTCCGGCGAAGCCGTCCGGGTGCACCCCGAACAGCACGCAGTCCGCGGAGGGCGGCGCTTCGGCGAGCAGGGCGAGCCAGCCGATGCCGTAGTCGTGCCGGGCCGTGCGGACCCGGCCGGCGGGCAGCGCCGCCCGGCCGGTGCCGCGGGCGCCGTCGCATCCCGCGACGAAGTCACAGTGCAGCAGGCGGCGCCGCCCGGTGTCGGGGCAGGTGTAGGCGACGGCGGGGTGGTCGGACTCCACGTCGTGCAGGGTGACGTCGCGGACGCCGAAGCGGATGTCGCCGCCGCGCACGTCGGCGTACTCGCGCACCAGGTCGGTGACGAGCAGCGGCTGCGGATAGACGTAGTGGTGACGGCCCGTCAGTGCGTGGTAGTCGAGGCGGTGTTGTTCGCCCTCGAAGCGGAAGGCGCAGGCGGTGTGCCGTTCGGCGTGCGCCAGGAGGGGTGTGGCCAGGCCGCGCCGGTCGAGGGCGCGGACCGCCCACTCCTCGATGACGCCCGCGCGCGGGCGGTGCTCGATGAACGCGCGGGTCTCGCACTCCAGGACCACGCAGTCGAGGCCGGCGGCGCGCAGGATGTTCCCGACGGTGAGTCCGGCCGGGCCCGCTCCGACGACGACCACAGAACAGCGTTCCGCAACAGGTGAGTTGGGTTCCCGGGACAGGGTCACGCGGTCATTATGGGGGCGGGCGCGGACGGGCGTCAGGCCCCGAGATCGATGTGGGTGCCGAGCCCCTTCCGCTCGGCGAGGTCGGTGAGCAGCCGGGTCACGGCGAGGTCCTGGAGGCCCACGCCCACGGAGTTGAAGAGGGTCAGGTCGCTGTCGGCGGTGCGGCCGGGCGCGGTGCCCGCGAGGACGTCGCCGAGTTCGGTGCGGAAGTCGTCATCGCGCAGCGCGCCCTCGGCGAGCGGGATCAGGACCTCGCCGGACTTGCTGCGGGCCGTGTCGTAGGCGTCGACGACGATGCGGCAGCGGCGCATCGCCTCCGTGTCGAGTTCGCGGTGGTCGGGCCGGGGCGGGGCGCCTACGGCGTTGATGTGCTGACCGGGCGTCAGCCAGGCTCCTTCGACGAGTGGTTCGCGGGACGGAGTGAGGGTGCACAGCACGTCACAGGCCTCGGTGACGGCCCGTGGTCCGTCCAGGGCCTTCGCGGGGACGCCGAGTTCGGCGGTGATCCAGGCGGCCAGGTCGCGGGCGCCCGCCGGGGTGCGGCCCCAGAGCACGACCTGCGTGTAGGGGCGGCCGGGCAGCAGGGCCCTGGCGTGTGCGCGGGCCAGCGGTCCGGTGCCGATCAGGCCGAGGGTGCCGGCGTCGGCGCGGGCGAGGGCACGGGTGGCGACGGCGGTGGCGGCGGCGGTACGGACGCGGGTGAGTTCGGCGCCGTCGAGCAGGGCGTGACAGGCGCCGCTCTCCGTGTCGGTGGCGAGGACCGCGGAGCGCTGGACGGGGAGGCCGTGGTCCCGGTTGCCGGGGAGGTCGGCAAGGAGTTTGACGACGGCGAGGGCGTCGGGCGCGGAGGCGGCGGCCATGGCGAGGAAGGTGTCCTGGGTGCCCGGGAGTCTCAGGGCGGGCGGGGCGGGCAGGACGGCCGCGCCGAGGGTGAGGTCGCGGTGGGCGCGGGCCACGGCCGCCTCCACCTCCTCGACCTGGTCGGCCAGCAGCTCGCGGATGGTGGACCGGGTGAGGATCAGGGTCATGGTGGGGGTGCTCCTGACGTAGGACATGCGGGTGCGGGTGCGTGGGCGGGTGCGTAGCGGGTCAACTGCCGCGCACGAAGGGCACGGTAAGGGCCGAGGGGGCGCGGCTGCGGCCGACGAGGCCGCTCACGGCGAGCAGCGCGAACACGTACGGGAGCGTGACGAGCAGCGGTGCCGACAGGTGCAGGCCGAGGGCGGGGGCCGCGAACTGGAGGGACTGGGCGAGGCCGAAGACGAGGCAGGCGAGCAGGGTCGGCCAGGCGCGCCAGCGGCCCGCGATGACGGCGACGACCGCGAGGTAGCCGATGCCTCCGGTGATGTTGTCGCTGAAGGCGTGCACTTCGGAGAGGGCGAGGTGGGCGCCCGCGAGGGCGGAAGTGGCGCCGGTGAGCAGGACGACGGCGTAGCGGATCGGCCGGACGGGGAGCCCGCACCGGTCGGCGGTGAGCGCGTCCTCGCCGACGGCGTCGACGGCGAGCCCCCAGGTCGTCCGGCGGCTCAGGGTGAGGGCGAGGAGCGCCGTG
The DNA here is from genome assembly GCF_040297005.1 of Streptomyces sp. NPDC001904. Classification (NCBI taxonomy): domain Bacteria; kingdom Bacillati; phylum Actinomycetota; class Actinomycetes; order Kitasatosporales; family Streptomycetaceae; genus Streptomyces; species Streptomyces sp. NPDC001904. The sequence goes on from NZ_JBEOYI010000018.1 coordinate 134,965, forward strand.
ATCGCGAACGCCGCGTAGCCGAGGGCCGTCTGCTCGAAGAGTGCGGGTCCGAGCACGGGGACGGCGTGCAGTCCGGGCACCGGCAGGGGGTCGAAGCCGGGCAGGGCGCTCTCGCGGCTGCCGTCGCCGAACAGGAGCCGGGAGCCGAAGGTGGTCGCGCCGAGCGCGAGGGCGTTGGCGGTGATGCCGGTGACGATCTGGTCGGCGCGCAGGGTGACGCTGAGGAGCGCCTGAAGGGCGGCGAAGAGCAGGCCCGCCGCGAGAGCGGTGAGCACGCCGACGCCCGCGCTGCCGGAGGCGTGGGCCCCGGCGGCGCCCGCGAAGGCCCCGGTGAGCATCATGCCTTCGACGGAGAGGTTCAGGACGCCCGCGCGTTCGCTGAGCAGTTCACCGGAGGAGGCGAGGAGCAGGGGCAGCGCCATGCGGACGCCGCCGGAGGCGAGTTCGTCGACGACGGCGCTCATGAGCGGCTCCTCGTCCGGTGGGTGATCAGCATGGCGGCGGCGATGAACAGCACGAGCAGGCTCTGCACGATCTGGACGGTCTGGGCGGGCACCTGGGCGGCGAGCTGGAGGTTGATGCCGCCGCTGGTGAGGAAGCCGAAGAGCAGGCTGGCGGCGGCGACGGCGGTCAGCGAGCCCCGGGCGAGCAGTCCGACGACCAGGCCGGAGAAGCCGTAGCCGGAGGAGAAGTTCTCGGCGAGCACGTACGGTGCGGTGGCGATCAGGGCCGCCCCGGCGAGCCCCGCGAGGCCGCCGGCGAAGGCGAGCGAGCCGCCCTCCAGACGGGCGACGGGCAGCCCGAGGCGGGCGGAGGCGGCGGGCGAGTGCCCGACCGCGCGCAGCCGCACCCCGGTCGCGGTGTGCCGCAGGGCGATTCCGGTCCCGAGGGCGAGGACGGCGGCGATGACGACGACGGCCGTGGCGGGCGACTCGGCGCCGCCGATGAGCGGCAGTTGGGCGCCGGCGGGCAGCGGTGCGGACTGCGGCAGCGTCTCCGAAGAGGTGACGGGCTGGCGCAGCAGGGCCGCTTCGTGGACGGACACGGAGACGAGGCCGAGCCCGATGAAGTTCAGCAACAGGGTGGTGATCACCTCGCTGGTGCCGCGCCGCACCTTCAGCCAGGCGGCGATGCCCGCCCAGGCGGCGCCGCCGAGGAACCCGGCGAGCAGGACGAGGGGCACACCGAGCGCGCCGGGCACGGCGGCGGGCAGGGCGAGCCCGGTGGCGGCAGCGGCGGTGCCGCCCGCGCAGAGCTGTCCCTCGCCGCCGACGTTCACGAGTCCGGCGCGGTGGGCGACGGTGAAGCCGGTGGCGATCAGGGCCAGCACGGCGGCGGAGTTCAGGGAGCTGCCGATGGCGTACGGGGAGCCGAACATGCCCTCGTCGAGCGCGGCCCAGGCGGTGGCGGGGTCGGCGCCGGCCGCGACGACGAGCAGGATGCCGACGCCCAGGGCGAGCAGGGCGGCCAGGACGGCGACGGAGACGGGATGCCGGGCGAGGTCGGTGGGGCGCGGGAGCGTTCGGCGGCCCGGCGGGGACGCGGTGGTGGTGGCGGTCACGGGCTTCCTCGGAAGGTCTCGGTACGGGACGGAGGGGTGGGAAGGCGTGTCAGGACGTGGCCGGTGCCGGTGCGGCTGCATGTGCCGGGTCCGCACCCACCATCAGCTCCCCGATCCGGTCACGGGCCCCGGTGTCGCGCGGGTCGACGGGGCCGAGGAGGCGGCCCCGGTAGGCGACGAGGACGCGGTCGCTCAGGGCGAGGAGTTCGTCCAGTTCCGCGGAGACGAGGAGCACACCCGCGCCGCGTGCGGCGGCTTCCCTGATCCGGGAGTGCACGGCGTCGACGGCGCCGATGTCGAGGCCGCGGGTCGGCTGGGCGGCGGCGAGGGCGACCAGCGGGTCCAGGGCCAGTTCGCGGGCCAGGACGACCTTCTGCTGGTTGCCGCCGGACAGGGCGGACATCGGCGCGTCCGGCCCCGGGGCCCGGATGCCGTGAGCGGTGATCGCATCGGTGGCGGCCCGGGCCAGCGCGGGCCGGTCGAGGGCGACGCCCCACTTGCGGAACCGGCCGAGCCGCCCGAGGTGCAGGTTCTCCGCGATGGACAACTCCGGTACGCAGCCTTCGTGATGGCGGTCCTCGGGGACCACGCCGAGCCCGGCGCGGGTGCGGGCGGCGGGTCCGGCACCGGTCACGTCCCGCCCGCCGAGGGCGATGCGGCCGCCGGCCGGTGCGAGGGAACCGCCGAGCAGGGCCATGAGTTCGCTCTGCCCGTTGCCCTCGACCCCGGCGATGCCGACGATCTCGCCGCTGCCGATGTCGAGGTCGACGCCGTCGAGCGCGTGGGTGCCGTCGGGGCGGCGCACGGTGACACCGCTCAGCGCGAGGGCGGAGCCCGCCGCCCGGGACGTCTCCCGCTCGGCGACGGCGACCGGTTCGGCGAGGCCGACCGCTCCGGCGAGAGCCGGGTCCAGGGAGTCGGCGGCGCGGCCGATCATCATCGGCACCAGTCGGCGGGTGCCGAGTTCCGCGAGCGGGCCGCCGCCCGCGACCCGGCCGCCGCGCAGCACGGTCGCCTCGTCGCCGGCGCGCAGCGCCTCACCGAGCTTGTGCGTGACGAGGACGACGGCGCCGCCCGCGTCCGCGATGCTCCGGCACGTGGCGAGCAGCGCGTCGGTCTCCGTCGGGCCGAGGACGCCCGTCGGTTCGTCGAGGACGAGGAGTCGCGGCGAGCGCAGCAGCGCCTTGACGATCTCGACCTGCTGCCGGGCGGCCACCGGCAGCTCCTCGATCCGGGCGTCGAGCCGGACCTCCAGGCCGTGGGTGTCCCGGACCCGGGCGAGGGCGCGGTTGAGTCCGGGCAGGCGCAGCAGCCGCAGGTTCTGCTCGACGGTGAGGGTGGGGACGAGGCTGAAGTGCTGGTGGACGAGGGCGACTCCGGCGGCGAGCGCGTCGGCGGGGCGGCGCGGGGCGTACGGCCGTCCGTAGAGGGCGAGGGTGCCGGTGTCCGGGACGAGCGATCCGCCGACGGCGTGGCACAGGGTGGACTTCCCGGCGCCGTTCTCGCCGAGCACGCAGTGCACGGTGCCGGGGCGCACGACGAGGTCGATGCCGTCCAACGCCCGTACGCCGCCGTAGGACTTGGCGAGCGAGGTGATCTCGAGTGCGGGTGCCGGGTGCGTCATCGAGTGGTGATCTCCCCGGACACGAGCTTCGCCTTGATGGCGTCGAGCTTCTTCTTGGCGGCGGTCACCGTGTCGCCGCTGCCGCACAGCACGAGGTCGTTGTGCGGGGTGTCGAAGGTGAGGCCGAAGTGCACCGACTCCGCTTTCCAGGACCCCTTCACCAGCTGGTCGGTGGCGTACTCGATCTCGGCGCCGATGTCCGTCTCGACGTATCCGGCGTAGGCGGTGTCGGCGGCGCAGTCGTGGGCCAGGGGGCCGCCGACGAGGCGTCCGCCGCGGCCCGCGGCGGCCTGCGCGATGCCCTTGTGGCCGAGGTTGAGGACCTGGCCGAGGACGTCGGCGCCCGCCCCGTAGTCGGCGAGCGCGGACTGCTTGGACTTGGCGGCGTCGTTGAAGTCGCCGACGTACTGCGGCGCGAGCACCTTGACCTTCGGGTCGGCGGCCTCGGCGCCGCGCTCGAACTCCTTGGCCGCGTTGACGATGGCGGGCAGTTCGGCGCCGCCGACGAAGCCGACGGTGTCCTTCTTCGACAGCAGGGCGGCCGCCGCGCCGGACAGGAACGCGGCCTGGGCCTGCTGCGGGTCGTAGAGGGCGAGGTTCGCGGTGGGCTCGGCGTCGGCCGGGCCGCCGATCTCGGCGAACTTCACCTTCGGGAAGCGGGCGGCGACCTTGCGCACGGCGGCGTCGGTCTGCCCGCCGAGCGAGATCACCAGGTCGGAGTGGGTGGCGAAGCGGACGAGCGCCTGCTCGTAGTCGGCGGCCTGCACCTGCTCGACCTTGCTGAACGCGACCTTGCCGGTGTGCTGCTCCGCGGCGCGCCGATAGCCCCGGTACGCCGACTCCATGAACCCGTCGTCGGAGAGCGAACCGGGGAAGAGGACGCCGACCGTGAGGCCGTCGCCGGAGCCCTTCGGCGCGTCCTGCGCCGAGGACGCGCCGCCGCATCCGGTGAGCAGGGCGAGACAGGCTCCGGCCGCCAGCGCGCCGGGCAGGCGAAGAGGGGTGTGTGCCACTGAGGTGCCTCCAAAGGGCGGGGCCCGTGGGCCCGTTAGTGGTATACCGTTACGCGCCCTCAGTCTGGGAGCCGCATGTTGCCCGTGTGTTAGCGGCCGGTTAGCACTGCGCGCACTCCCCCGCGGTCCGCTTACTGTGAGATCCGGACCCGAGCGGAGGAGACCCTGGTGACAGCGGCACAGGCGGCGGGCGCGGAGCGCGGTTCGCTGCGCGACCGTGCGTACGACACGCTGCGGCGGCGCATCGTGGAGGCTCAACTGCAGCCCGGCGCGCGGCTGGTGGAGCGCGATCTCGCGGCGGAGCTGGAGGTCTCCCGGATCCCGCTGCGCGAGGCGCTGCGCCGCCTCGAGGCGGAGGGGCTCGTGGTCCTGGTGCCGCGGCGCGGGGCCCTGGTGTCGCCGTTCACGCCCTCCGACGTCCGCGATCTGTTCGACGTACGGGAATCTCTGGAGTCCCTCGCGGCGCGGCTCGCGGCCGAGCGGGCCGACGCGGAGGGGCTGGCGCGGCTCGCGAGCCGGCTGGACGCGGCGCGCGCGGCGACGCGGAGGCGGGACCGGGCGGCGATCGCGGCGGCGAACGCGGGCTTCCACACCGACATCGTGGAGCTGGCCGACAACCCGCTCCTGACGAGCATGATGCGCCCCCTGGAGGCGCGCACGCTCTGGCTGTTCCGGCTCACGGCGCAGCGGGACGCCGCCCGTCAGTGCGCGGAGCACGAGGAGTTGTACGAGGCGATCGCGGCCGGCGCCGCGGACCGTGCGGCCGCGCTCGCCCTCGGCCACGTCGCGGACGGGCGCGCCGAGTCGCTGGCGCTGGCGGCCGCCTGGTCGCATCCGGAGATCGACCCGCAGGCGGTCGCGGCCCGCAGGCGCAGGCGCGGCGCGTGACTATCCGGCGTCCGGCCGGTCCACGGTGTCCGCGCCCTCCAGCGGGGCCCGTTCGAGATGGGCCACGGCTTCGGGGGCGAGGGAGCGCAGCCGGATCAGGCCGGAGGCGGTGAGGGTGCGGCAGACGGTGTCGCCCTCGGCGAGGACGCGCCGGGCGATGCGGGCCGGGAAGTCGGCGGGGGTGAGCGCCGCACCGGGACCGGCGGACCAGGTGCGCAGGGCGGGTACGGCCTTGGCCGCGTCGGCGCAGACGGCGAGGCGGCCGGATTCGACGTACCAGAGGACGATGCGTTCGCGCAGTTGCCGTGCCGGGGGTGCGACGCTCTCCCCGTCGGGGAGCCGCAGGGTGTCGAAGGCGTCGGCGAGGGCGGACCGCAGCCCCGGGTCGATGCGGCCGAACAGGTCGCACTCGCCGAGCGGCACCGGTGCGGCCGGGTCGAGACCGAGCTCGGCGAGGAAGGCGTCCTCGCAGGACTCCAGGGCGCGGCCGAGGTCGGGGAACTCGTCGGCGGCGTGGACCATGGCCTGGCGCTGGTCGGGGTCGGCGAGCACCATGCGCACGTCGCGACCGCGCAGGCTCTCGCCGAGGGCGCGCAGCAGGTCGGCGGCGACGGGTTCGATGCGTCCCACACGTGTGAGGTCGAGGGCGAACCAGCCCACCGCAGCAGGGAGTTCGCGGGCGGCGCGCAGGGTCTGTTCGGCGGTGGCGAAGTCGAGGTCGCCCTGCATGACGTGGACGCGGATGCGGTTCGGGTGGGCTTCGAGTGCGGCGCGCTGGTCGCGCGGGCGGTGCCGCAGGGAGCGCAGCGGCGCGGGGTCGAGCGAGCGGGGCGGCATCGGGCGCCGCTCGGGCACGCTGGCCCGCATCAGGTGCAGCCCGAACTGGTCGGACAGGAGGTGGCAGGCGGCGATGCCGCGCACGCTGTTGCCCTTCTCCTCCAGCGGCGGGCTGAACACGCCGATGCCGAACTGGCCGGGCAGCGCGACCCCGATGGCGCCGGAGACACCGCTCTTGGCGGGCATGCCGACCTGGAGCATCCACTGGCCCGACGCGTCGTACATGCCGCAGGTCGCCATGACGGCGAGGACGTGCTGGGCGTGGCGCGGGGCGACGACGCGTGTCCCGGAGACGGGGTTGATGCCGCCCGCGGCGAGGGTGGCGTGCATGACGGCGAGGTCGTCGCTGGTGACGAGGACGGAGCACTGGCGGAAGTAGACGTCGAGCTGGTCCTCGACGTCGCCGGTGAGGGAGCCCGCGTTGTGCATGAGGTAGGCGAGGGCGCGGTTGCGGTCGCCGGTGGCGCGTTCGGAGGCGTAGACCGCCTCGTCGACGGCGAGCGGCCGGGCGGCGAAGGCGCTGAGCCCGTCGAGGATGCGGTCGAAGCGCGCCTCGGGGGTGTCTCCTGCGACCAGCGACGTGGTGACGATGGCCCCGGCGTTGACCATCGGGTTCGGCGGGCGCCCGGTGCCGGGTTCGAGCCGGATGGAGTTGAACGCCTCGCCGCTCGGCTCGGCGCCCACCCGGGCGAGCACCTCCTCCAGGCCGCGGTCGGCGAGGGCGAGCGCGAACACGAACGGCTTCGACACGGACTGGACGGTGAACGGCGCGTCCGTGTCGCCGCTGCCGTAGACCTGTCCGTCGAGGGCGCACAGGCTGAGCCCGAAGAGGTCCGGGTCGACCCGGCTCAGCTCGGGGATGTACGAGGCGGGCGCGCCGCCGCCCAGATCGCGCAGGCTGCGGCGCACCTGGTCGAGGAGTCCGCTCAGCGGGTCGCCCGGGGGGCCTTCCTGGTCGTGTCGCACCCGTCCATCGAAACCCATGGAGCGCCGCTCCGCGCCCCGGCAGACTGCCCCCATGACCGAGAACGATCACAAGAACGACCTGCTGCGTTACCTCCAGGACGCCCGTGAGGCGCTGGTGTGGAAGCTGGACGGGCTGAGCGAGTACGACGTGCGCCGCCCCCTCACCGGGACCGGAACCAACCTCCTGGGCCTGGTGAAGCACCTCACCGGGGTGGAACTGGGGTATCTCTGCGACACCTTCGGCCGGCCGCACGGCGAGCCGCTGCCCGACTTCGAGGACGGCGCGGATCCCAACGCGGACATGTTCGCCGCCGCCGACGAGTCGCGGGAGCTGATCGTGGAGCGCTACCGCAGGGCCTGGGCCCTGGCCGACGCGACGGTCCGCGCCCTTCCGCTCGACACGTCGGGCACGGTGCCGTGGTGGCCGGCGGAGCGCGCCGCGATCACCCTGCACCACGCGCTGGTCCGGACGCTGTCCGACACCCAGCGGCACGCGGGCCACGCCGACGTCCTGCGGGAGGGACTGGACGGGACGGTCGGGTACCGGCAGGACAACGACTCGCTGCCCTCGCACGATCCGGCCTGGTGGGAGGAGCTCCGCGACCGGCTGGAGCGGATCGCCCGGGAGGCCGGACCGGGCGCCCCGCAGACCGGGCACGAGTCCGGGACCTGAGCCCGCGACGGCCGGGACGAAGGGCCTCACTCCCCTGGCCCAAAGCCCCGTTCGCCACCGGTCACGCCGGGCGAGGATGTCCGTGACGCCGAAATTCCCGTCCGAGGAGAACCCGATGCAAGCACGTGTCGCCGTCGTCTACTACAGCGCCACCGGCAACGTCCACGCCCTCGCGGAGGCCGTCGCCGAAGGTGCCCGGAGCAGGAATGCCGACGTGCGGCTGCGCCGGGTGCCCGAGCTGGCGCCGGACGCCGCGATCGACGCCAACCCGGCCTGGCGCGCGCACGTCGACGCGACCCGGGACACGGTGCAGGAGGCGACGCTCGAGGACCTGGAGTGGGCGACGGCGTACGCCTTCGGCACGCCCACCCGGTTCGGTACGCCGGCCGCGCAGCTCAAGCAGTTCATCGACACGACCGGTGGGCTGTGGAACGCGGGTGTCTTCCACAACAAGCCCGCGACGAGCTTCACTTCGGCGATGAACCGGCACGGCGGCCAGGAGTCGACGATCCTCGCGCTGAACAACGTCTTCTACCACTGGGGCTGTGTCATCGTGCCGCCCGGCTACACCGACCCCCTGATCTTCGACGCGGGCGGCAACCCCTACGGCGTGAGCTGGCCCAGCGGCGGCGGCGAGGGCCCGGACGAGGCCGTCCTCGAGGCCGCCCGCTACCAGGGCCGCCACCTCGCGGACATCTCGCTGCGGCTGGAGTCCTGAGCGGAGGCGCCGGCCGCCGTGCTCAGCCGTCGTGTCCGCAGGGGCCCGAGTGATCGCAGTACGGCTGGTGGGCGCTGGCGCCGCACGCGCAGAGCAGGGCGCGGGTCTCCCTCCGGGGGCCCGCGCCCGTCCGCGTCTCCAGATCCCCGCGCACGGCGAGCTGGCCCGACGCGGTCCGGGCGATGCTCGTCGGCGTCCGCGGCTGTTCGCCGGTGCCGTCGGCGAGCCGGTAGGTGAGGGCGCCCGAAGGACAGCGGCGGACGACCTCGGCGACGTCCGGTGCGGCCGCCGCGTCCGGCGCGATCCAGGGGCGGCGCGCGGTGTCGAAGACCTCCGGCAGACCGCCCACGCACTCGGCGGCGTGCAGACAGCGGGCCGGTTCGAAGGTGACCTCGATGTCCTGGCCCGCGTACGTCTTCCGCTGGGCGGCCATCAGACGCTCGCCCCGCGCGGGGTGGTGGATCGGGACACGGCGCACTCCAGTGGTGGAACGGGGTGGACGCGCCATTCTGGATGCGCGCGCCGGGGGAAGGCCGTCGGCCGCGGCGGCGCGTCCGCGTACGTCACTCCCCTGGTGGCCGTCCGGCCGGTTCAGTCCTCTCGGTGGCGCAGCAGCAGCATCGCCGCGTCGTCGTGCAGCGGGCCCGCCGCGTGCTCGACGAGATCGGTGCGCAGCCGCTCCAGGGCGGCCTGCGGATCGGTGTCCTTGAGGAAGGACATCCGCTCCTCCAGCGGATAGAACGTGCCGTCGCCGTCGCGGGCCTCGCTCACCCCGTCCGTGTAGAGCAGCAGTTGGTCGCCGGGCGCGAAGGGGACGGCGTACGGTACGGGCTCGTCGCCGCCGTGCACGCCGAGGCCGAGGGGCAGGGCGTAGTGCGGCGGTTCGGGGAACTCGGTGGTGCCGTCGGCGCGGGCGAGCAGCGGAGCCGGGTGTCCGAAGTTGAGGAACGTCGCCTCGCGGCCGCCCGCGGCCACCTCGACGAGCAGGGCGCTGACGAACCGCTCGCCGAGCAGTTCCCGCTCCAGGGCGCGCTCGAGGCGCTTGCCGAGCCCCGCCAGTTCGGCCTCGTCGTGGGCGGCCTCGCGGAACGCACCGAGCACCAGCGCGGCGGTCTCCACGGCCTCCAGGCCCTTGCCCTGGACGTCGCCGATGATGACGCGGGTGCCGCCCGGGGCGACCACGACCTCGTACAGGTCGCCGCCGATCCGTGCCTGGGCGACGGCCGACGTGTAGGAGACGGCGACGCGCAGCGCACCGGCGACCCGCGGGACCGGCCGCAGCAGGACGCGCTGCGCGACCTCGGCGATGGAGCGGACACTGGCGAGTTCGGCGTCGCGGCGCTCGCGCATGACGACCGCGCCGAGGGCGGCCGCGGTGACTCCGGCGACGCTGATGGACGCGATGTAGACGCGGCGCTTGCCGAGGGTCCCGTCGGACGCGGCGAGCAGCACGCACAGAAGTACGGCGAACGCGCCGATCCGTGCGGTGCGCCGCTTGCCGCCGCTCAGTCCGGCGAAGGCGGGGCCGAGCGCCATCAGGGACAGCAGGCCGAAGCCGGTCGGCGTGACCAGCTCGGCGAGCACCACCACGCCCATCACCGCGTACGGCAGGGCGGCGAGGGCCCGGGCGGCCGGGAACTTCGCCTTCGTCATCGCTCTCCCCGTCAGGACGGCCCGTCGGCGTTCGGACATGTCGCGCCTTGAGCGTATGCGGGGTTTCTTGGGAACGGATGAGATAGAGGCAAATCCGCGACCGGAGGTGACGCTCCGTCAGCGTGCGGCCACTCAGGCCGAGTCGTGCTGCGCGGCGAGCCGCACCGGGGTGTTCTGGGCGCCGTACCCGCGGTAGCCGCCGTCGCGCTGGACGAGCTCGAAGAAGACGCGGCCGACGGTGCGGGTGTAGCAGTGCCGGAAGGTGCCGTGGTCGTCCTCGTCGTAGAGGATGCCGAGTTCCCGGTAGGCCTCCAGCTCGCCGGGGGCGAACGTGTGGCGGGCCGCGAGGTCGTCGTAGTAGTTGCCGGGTACGGCGAGGAGTCGGCCGCCGGCGGCACGGAAGCGGCGGGCGGCGATGATCACGTCGTCGGTGGCGAGGGCGATGTGCTGGGCCCGGTCGTGGTCGTCGGCGGGGCCGGGGCCGACACCGAGGGCGAAGCGGACGCTGCCGTCGGCGGTGGAGAAGGCGCGGCTGCGCAGCAGTCCGTACGGGTCGGCGACGTCGACACTGGCGCGGGCGTCGAGGCCGAGGACCGCGCGGTGGAAGAGCGAGGCCTCGTCGAACTGGTGCCAGGGCTGGGTGAGCGCGAGGTGGTCGACGCGGCGCACGGTGCCGGGCGCGGGCTCCTCGCCGGTGGGTGCGAAGTCCGCCTTCCAGTCGGGGAGTCCGGGGCGGTCGGTGGCGCAGAAGAAGAGTTCGGTGCCGTCCGGTGCGGCGACCGCGTCGAGGAGGACGTCGCCGGTGCCGCGGCGGCGCGGCAGCACCGGTGCGAGCAGCGCCTCTGCGCGGCGGGCGGCGCCGGCCGGGTCGGGGCTCTCCAGGCCGACGGCGGCGACGACGGTCCCGTCGCGGCGGGCGGCGGGCCCGGTGTTCAGCAGGATGCGGGCCCGGCCCTGCTCCCACAGGTCGACGGGCTTGCCGCGGTGGCGGCCGGTGCGGGTGAAGCCGAGGGCGGTGAGCAGGTCCGCGGCGGGGGCGATGTCGGGGGTGACGAGTTCGGCGAAGGCGATGCCGGTGGGGACGACGGGGGCGGGCAGGTCCCCCTCCCCCACGGCTTCCCGCAGGGTGAGGAGCGAGCGCAGGGCGTCGACGGCGGCGGGCCCGGCCTCGGCCTGCCGGAACACGTCGTTGAAGACCTCCAGGGACAGCGGCCCGCGGTAGCCCGCGCGCAGCACGTGCCGCAGCAGACCGGCGACGTCCAGGTCGCCCTGCCCGGGAAAGCAGCGGTAGTGGCGGCTCCACTGCAGCACGTCCATCGCGAGGCGCGGCGCGTCGGCCAGTTGCAGGAAGAAGATCTTCTCGCCGGGGATGTCCTCGATCCCTTCGAGGTCCTTGGGACCGGAGCCGCGGGCGAGGATGTGGAAGCTGTCGAGGCAGGTGCCGAGCGCCGGGTGGTCCGCGGCCTCGACGATGCGCCAGGCGTGGTCGTACGTGTTCACGTGGCGCCCCCAGGCGAGCGCCTCGTAGGCGATCCGGATCCCGGACTCGGCGGCCCGGTCCGCGAGACGCGCCAGTTGCTCCGCCGCGAGCGCGTCGTCGTCCCGGGCGAGCGGGGAGACGCTGGAGCAGACGAGGAGGGTGTCGGCGCCGAGCCGCCGCATGACGCGGAATTTGTGCTCGGCGCGGCGCAGGTTGCGCGCGAACACGTCGGCGGGCACCGCCTCGACGTCGCGCATCGGCTGGTACAGGTCGACGGTCAGGCCGAGGTCGGCGCAGCGGGCGCGGATCTCCTCGGGGGTCAGCGGGCTGGCGAGCAGGTCGTTCTCGAAGATCTCGATGCCGTCGAAGCCGGCGCGGGCGGCGGCGGTGAGCTTCTCGGTGAGCGAGCCGCTGAGCGAGACTGTGGCGATGGAGGTGCGCACGGCGGACTCCCGGTTAATGTACGAACTGGTTCGTTACTCATATCAAGCGCAGCGCCTCCTGGGAAGGGACGCGACACCGCCGGACCGGAAAGGCGGCTTCTACAATCACCACCAGTACAGGCCACCGCACGTCCGCCCGCCGCCCGAAGGATCGATCCTGATGACCACCACGGAAGAACCGGCGCGGCGCGAGGGCCGCATCCGCGACGCGGCCCGCACCAGGGCCGAGATCCTCGCGGTGGCCACCGAGGAGTTCGCCCGGGCCGGGTACACGGGCGCCCGGGTCGACGAGATCGCCGCCCGCACCCGTACGACGAAGCGGATGATCTACTACTACTTCGGCGGCAAGGAGCAGCTGTTCACCGCGGTCCTGGAGCGCAGTTACACGGTGATCCGCGAGGCCGAGCAGGACGTGGACGTCGAGCACCTCGACCCCGTCGCCGCGATCCGCCGGCTCGCCGAGCTGACCTTCGACCACCACGAGGCGCACCCGGACTTCATCCGCCTGGTGAGCATCGAGAACATCCACGACGCCGAGCACATCACCGCGTCGCAGACGCTGAGTTCGCTCAACTCCCCCGCGATCGACGTGATCCGCCGGATCCTGGAGGCGGGCCGGGCCGAGGGCGTGTTCACGGCGGACGTGGACGCGGTCGATCTGCACGCGATGATCAGCTCGTTCTGCTTCTTCCGGGTCTCCAACCGGCATACGTTCGGCGCCCTGTTCGGCCGCGACCTGACCGCCGCGGACCGCCGCGAGCACTACCGGACCATGCTCGGCGACATGGTGATCGCGTACCTCACGGCTTCCTAGCCCTCGACCGACGACCGGCCGCGACACACCTCTTGACAGGCCGTTGACACCGGCGCAACATCTCAGGCCATCCACTACTAACTATCCAGTGGGTTAATTAACCGGATGCCGAGCCGAGTGCTTCCCGTCCCCCGAAGGAGCCCGTGTGTCCGTCCCCGCACCCCCGCCGCCGCAGGGCCAGCCACGCAAGGCGGCTCTCGCCGCCTGGATCGGCAGCGCCCTGGAGTACTACGACTTCTTCATCTACGGCAGTGCCGCCGCGCTGGTCTTCCCGAAGGTCTTCTTCGACGAATCCGATCCGGCGAACGCGGCGCTGCTCTCCCTCGCGACGTTCGGCGTCGCCTACGCGGCCCGCCCCGTCGGCGCGCTCTTCCTCGGACACGTCGGCGACCGTCTCGGGCGGCGCACGATCATGGTGTTCACGCTGGTCCTGATGGGCCTGTCGACGTTCCTCATCGGCTGTCTGCCGACCCGCGACCAGGTCGGCGGGCTCGCACCGGTCCTGCTGGTCCTGTGCCGGGTGCTCCAGGGCGTCTCCGCGGCCGGCGAGCAGGCCAGCGCGGGCTCGATGTCCCTGGAGCACGCGCCGGAGCACCGCCGCGCGTACTTCACGAGTTTCACGCTGAGCGGCACGCAGGCCGGTCAGCTCCTGGCCACCCTGGTGTTCCTGCCGGTCGCCGCGCTGCCGGAGGACCAACTCCTGTCGTGGGGCTGGCGGATCCCGTTCTGGCTGAGCCTCGTCGTCGCCGTCGTCGGCTACGTCATCCGGCGCACCCTGGAGGAGCCGCCGGAGTTCGCCCGGCAGGCGGCCCGGACCGGCAAGGCCGCCCCGCTGCCGCTCGTCGTGCTCCTCACCGAGCACTGGGCGGGGCTGCTCCGGGTCGTCGCGGGTGCGCTGGTCGCCTCGGTGAGCACGATCTTCACGGTGTGGGCCCTGTCGTACGCGACCAGCGACGCCGTCGGCATGGACCGGTCGGCCATGCTCTGGGTGGGCGCCCTGGCGAACGTGGTGGCGCTGGGCGCGATCCCGCTGTGGGCCCGGCTCGCCGACCGGATCGGGCGGCGCCCGGTGTACCTGGTGGGCGCCGCCGGCAGCATGCTGACGATGTCCGGCTACCTGTGGGCGATCTCCACGGGCTCGTACATCCTCACCTTCGCGCTCGGGATCCTGGCCTTCGGTGTCGTCTACAGCGCGGCCAATGCGGTGTGGCCGGCGTTCTACGGAGAGATGTTCCCGACCCGGGTCCGGCTCTCCGGGATGGCGATCGGTACGCAGATCGGCTTCGCGGTCGCCGGGTTCGCGGTGACGTTCGCGGCGCAGATCGCGGGCCCGGACGGCGACGACTGGTTCGCGGTGGCGCTGTTCACGGCGGCACTGTGCGTACCGCCGGTGATCGCGGCGCTGACGGCGCGCGAGACGTTCCGGGTGCCGACGCCGCAGCTGGGCGAGCGGCCCGCGGGCGGTGTGCCGGTGGAGGACGCGCGGGGCGCGACGGTCTGACGATGCGCCGGGGGCGGCCGGGGACGCGGTCCGGGCTCATGTCCGTGGCCGCCCCGGCCGCCCTCCTTCAGTCGCGGCCCACTTCTTCGCGGCCCACACCTTGGTGGTCCGCCCGCTCGTGGCCCGCGCGCTCCAGACCGGCGCGCTGCGCCGCGGAGTGGAGGACCTTGAGCGCGACCATCAGGACCCCGATGTCGTCCAGGTAGATGGGGTCGGGCAGCAGGTCGACCGGTGAGATCGTGTAGATCACCGCGGTCCAGAACAGGGCCTTGTCGCGCAGCGGGATCCCCGCGTCGACGAGCAGCCGCCGGGCCTTGAACACCCGCACGAGCAGCACCGCCGCGGCCACCACCATGGCGAGGACCACGATCGCCGCCAGTACGAGCCAGGTGTTTCCGTCCATGAATCCCCTCCGTGCCCCCGCGCGCGGTCCGGGTGCGCCGCGCCGTACGTCACGCGATCATTGAGCCCGGATCCCGGCCCGCACAAGGAGGACGGTTCGTGCTCATCTACGTGGCGATGATCCTGGGGGCGGTCAGTGTGGTCTGCATAGGTCTCACGGCCCGCCGGCTCGCGACGGACCGTTTCGCGCTCACACCACCCCTCACCGCCCTGTGCACCGCTCTGCTGTCGGTCGCGCTGATGCTGGCCGCGGCCTACACCGGCCAGTGATCAGTAGGCCGTCCCCTCGCCCTCCTCCACCAGGTGCATGGCGGCCTCCTCGGCCGACGCGGCGCCGCCGCCGAATCCCACGTCCGTGGCGACCATGTCCTTCTCGGCGTCCTCGTGGGCGCCTTCGTCAGGGGCGACGAGCCGTCCCGCGCGCAGCGTCCCCACCTCGTTGTCGAACGGCTCTCCGGCGCCGCCGGTCAGGTCACCGATGCCGTCATCGGCTCCCTCGCCCGACTCGAGGGCCTCGTACTCCTCGACGACGGGGTCCGGGCGCTCCTCGGCCAGCCGCTCGTCGAGGGTCTCGCCGTGCAGTCGCTCCGCCGCCGTGGTCCCGCTGTGCTCGACACCCAGCGGCCGCTCCGGCGGCGACCAGCCCTCGTCGTACGGGTCGACCCCGCGGTCGTAGAGGGTGTCCTCCACCTCGAGGATGCCCTCGTCCTCCCGGGCGTCCGGATCACCCGGCTGGTACACCTCGTCACCCATGGCCGTCATGTCACTCGGCTCGGTCATCCGGTGTCTCCTCCTTCCGGGATCCCCGTTGTCTTCCGTCCCTGTCGCCTATCCAGTCTGCGCCCGATCACGCCCGTCGGCCGTGCAGGCGCGACGGGTGTGATGCGGCTCCCCCGGGCGCGCGGGCGCGAGGATGCGCGTGCGCGGCGGAGCTGTCCTGCCGAACCCGCCGGTTCGGGGACAGGGAGGTACCCCATGGGGTGGGGCTGCGCCGCGATCCCTTAAGTGATCTTGCCGGGGTGGAAACCTTGTCGTGTCCGCCTCCCGTGCCGCACGGCGCGGGAGATCCGTCCGTCGTCTCCCGCGGAACGAGGTCGTCGCATGCGCCGCACCGGATTCCTCTCCCTGTCCCTCTCCCTGGCCGCGCTCCCCGTGCTGGTCGTCGCTCCTTCGGGCACGGCGGCCGGGGACGGCGCGCTCACCGTCACCGCACCCGCCACGGGCTCGGTGCACCGGGCGGGCGCCAGCGTCTTCGTGACCTGGCGCAACACCACGGGACAGGAGCTGGACATGTGGCTCGTGCACGGCGGGGACGGCCGGGTGATACGGCTCGCGGCCAAGCTGAGCGGGGCGGCGGAGGGCGAGTCCGCCACGGTGCTGCCGACCGTCGTGAACGGCGACGGCTACGCGATCGAGCTGGCCGCCCGCGCGGGCGGCGCCCGTGCCTACAGCGGCTCGTTCGCCGTCGCCCCGCAGCTCCGCGCCGCGCGCTGACCGGATTCCGCCAGCACGGCGGACACGCCGCCCCCGTCCGTCAGGGGGTCGTCGTGATGTCGTGCCGTACGGTCCCGGCGTCCGGGGCGACCGTGACCAGTTCGGCGCGGGGCGCGTGCCGCTCGCCGGAGACGACCAGGGTGTGGGTGCCGGCCGGGACCGTCTCCACCGTGTAGGCGCCGTGGTGCACCTGCGCCTTGGCGAGGCGCTTGCCGCGGGCGCTGATCACGGTGATCCAGGCGGGGCAGCCCTCGGGGTGGAGGTCGCAGCGCACGGTGCCGGTGAGCCGGGTGGTGCCGGTCTCGCGGGTACGGGCCTGCGGTTCGCCCCAGGCGGCCATCAGCGCGCGGGTGGTGCGCTGCATCGGTGTGGTGGCGGCGGGCGCCGTGCGGCCCGGCGCGGCCACCGGGAGGCCGGCCTGCTCGGCGTAGGCGGCGAGTGTCTCGTCCAGCGCGGCGATCTCCCGCAGCGCGGTCCGCAGCCGGCCGGCGCGGGGGCCGGGCGCGGCGGGGGCCAGCTCGGTCTCCAGTTCACGGACCAGCGGGCCGACCCGTCGCCAGGCGCCTTCCGGTTCGCCGGTCGCGTAGAACCGGTCGAGTTCCTTCAGGGACGCGGTGAGCGTCTGGGTCACGAGGCGGGCCCGTTCGGCCAGGCGCGGGGGCAGGTCGACGTCGATGTCGGCGGCCGCGGCGAGCGAGCGGGCGTGTCCGGTCGCCGTGGCCAGCAGTGCCACCCGGTGGTCGGCGGACGGGCCGCGCACCCCGAGCGGCATCCGCACCAGTGGCTGGACGATGCCCTGCACCTGGAGCAGGGCGGCGTCCACGGTGCGGGCGGCGCCGCGCAGCCGGACCGGCGCCTCGGGCCCGTCCCAGCGCTGCTCGACCTGCTGGATCACCTGGGCGAGCGCGTCGACCC
Source organism: Streptomyces sp. NPDC001904 (assembly GCF_040297005.1). Lineage (NCBI taxonomy): Bacteria > Bacillati > Actinomycetota > Actinomycetes > Kitasatosporales > Streptomycetaceae > Streptomyces > Streptomyces sp. NPDC001904. The sequence continues at coordinate 151,947 of NZ_JBEOYI010000018.1, forward strand.
AGCCGCGCTCGGCCTCCTTGACGACGGTGCGGCGCGAGAGCGGGAAGATCAGCGCGGCGCAGGCGGTGGCGACGAGGATGCCGATGCCGTTGTCCAGGATCCGCTCCCCCAGCAGGTGCTCCATGCCGCTGTCGGGGGTGGTCATGCCGTAGAGCTGGGTGAGGGCGACGACGAGGCCGACGACCCAGCAGGCGTAGGCGCGCTGGATGCCCCAGGCGCCGAGGGACAGCCCGGCGACGATGACGGCGAGCGTGGCGTAGACGTGGTCGCGGCCGATGAGGTGGAGCAGGACGATGCCGAGGACGGCGCCGATTGCGGTGCCGACCATGCGGTGGGCGAACTTGCGCAGCCGTTCGTGGGTGGTGTTGGTGCCGAACAGCGTGATCATCACGCCGACCAGGCCCCAGTAGAAGCGGTGCGGGTCGATGGCGTCGGCGATGGGGCAGACGATGGCGGCGGCGATCGCGGCGTGCGCGGGGACGCGGATGTAGGGGACGACGCGGCGCCAGCCGGTCTCGGAGCCCGCGGCGAGGACCCGGCGGGCCGGCCCCGCGGAGCCCGGGAGGCGGTTGTTCTCCAGGGCGACCGTGGGCTGGAAGGGGACGTCGGCCGGGTTGGCGCAGGTGCGCCGGCCGAGGGCGAGCCAGTTGCCGAGGGCGTCCGCGAGAGTGTTCAGGAGGTCGCCGGTGCGCCGGGCGAGGACGGCGGCCTCGACGTCGTCGGGGGACGCCGTGGCGTCGCGGAGGATCGCCTCGGCCCGCTCCTGGATGTGGGCGGCGGCCGGACGCAGCCCCTCGGCGCGGCCCAGCGGGGTGTCGCGCGCCAGGACGAGGCCGACGGCGAGGGCTTCGCGCAGCGGTCCCGGCACGGGCAGCCGGGTCAGATCGGCGGCGGCCTGGCCGATGCCGCGCAGGGCCAGCTCGGCGTCGAAGAGGTGGCGGTGCAGGAGTTCGGCCGCGGCCGGGTCGGCGGCGACCTCGGGCTGGGCGAGCCGGCCGTCGATGGTGACGGTGGTGACGTTGAGGCGGCGCAGGGCGCGTGTCATCCGACGCACGGCCCGCTGCTGGTCGGCGTCCGGGTCGAGCGCGTCGACGGCGGCGTCGGCGACCCGGCGGGCCTCGACGACGAAGGCGCGCTGGGTGCGCAGCAGGTCCTCGCGGGGCATCGGGAAGCAGAGCAGCAGCCGGGTCGCGAGCACGGCGGCCGCGGCCACCAGGGCGACGGCGAAGGCCTTGCCGACGAGGGAGGCGGGGATCCCGGCGAGCATGCCGACCATCAGGCCGTTGAACAGCATCATGCCGGTGATCAGGGCGAACGGCCCGAACCTGGCGAGGAGGAAGGTGAGGGCGAGCGCGGCGACCATGAGGGTCATCTGCGTCAGGCGCCGCCCGTCCAGGCTCGCGCACACCCAGAGAACCGCGCTGTAGGGGAACGGCATCCACAGGATGGCGCGGGCGAGCCGGTCCCAGGTGTTCTCGGCGACCGCGAAGGCGCTCATCAGGCCCATCATCCCGGCGACCATCATGCCGATCATGGCGGGGATGTTCAGCGCCTGGGCCATCCAGTAGCCGACGGCGAGGGAGGTGACCATGGCGACCAGTGACCGCCAGCCCGACTGCAGCTGGCCGAGTCCGGGGTCGGCGGCGAGCACCCAGTCCCACCATCTGCGGGGTCCGGCGACCCGGTGCGGGGCGAGACCCGCGTCGGCGGTGCTCTCGGTGGTGACGGACAGGTCAGGCAGGGTGCCCGGGGTGGTCAACTGGCCTCCGATTCAACGGTCTTCGCGGAAGTGTTCTGGGCGATCAGGGCATCCACCAGCGGGGTGATGGCGCTGCGTGCGGCGGCGACCGCGCGCTCGGACTCATCGGTGCTCCCGGCGCCTCCGTCGAGAGCGGTGAGCAGGGCGGCGGCCATCCGCTGCCGGCCCCGCTCGAGCAGGCCGCGCCCGGCGGCGCTGAGCGAGGTCTCCACGGCCCGCCGGTCGTCCTCGCAGCGGCGCCGCTCGACGAGCCCGGCCTCCTGGAGCTGCTGCAGGATGACGGTGACCCGGGGCTGGGCCATCCCGGTGCGGGCGGCGAGCGCGGTCACCCGGCTCGGCCCCTGCTCCAGCGCGTCGAGCACCGCGACCTGACTGCGGGTGAGTCCGAACTCGCCCGCCCTGAACAGCATTTGGGACAGTGCCGCGATCCCGCGCAGGAGCCCTCGGGCAGCACTTTCGATGCGCTGCGTCCCGACGTCGACCGGGTCGACGACCGGACCGCCGCGCGACCCCTCAGATAGATGCATATAGAAAGAATATACATGTCTAATACATCCACTCGCGCAGGGGGGCCGCCCCGATGTCGCGCGGGGCCGGGGCGACGTAGCGTGACCGGCATGTGCTGGAGTGCGACGGCGGATCTGGTGGCGGGCAGCGCGATCGGCGCGGTGGGGATCGCCTGCGTGGCCCGCGCCGCCCGCACCCGCCCCCGCGCCCTGCCGCTGGCGGCCCTCCCGCTGCTGCTCGGGGCGCACCAGATCGTCGAGGCGCTGATCTGGAACGACGCCGGCGGCAGCGGACCGGCCACCGTGGCGTGGGCGGTGATCGCGTTGCCACTGCTCCCCCTGTGGGTGCCGCTGGGCGTCCTGTGCGCCGCGCCGCCCCACGCGCGCCGTCGACTGGCGCTGCCGCTTGCGTCCGGCGTCGTCACGTCGGCGGTCCTCGCCCAGGTGCTGGCGACGAGTACGGTCACGGCCGAGGTGCGCGGGCACACGATGGGTTACGCGATCGGGCTGCCGCACGCTCCGTGGCTGCTCGCCGGATATCTGCTCGCAACGATCGGCTCGCTGCTGCTGTCCGGCGAGGCCGGTCTCGTCCTGCTCGGTGTGCTGGCGGGGGTCGGCGCGGCCCTGTGCGCGGCGCTGTGGCGCTGGGAGTTCATCTCGACGTGGTGCGCCTGCGCCGCCGTCTGCTCGCTGGTCCTGTACGGGTGGCTGCGCGGCGCCGCCCGTGCGGGCCGGGCCGCCGTCAGCTGAAGCTGCGCCGGTACGCCTGCGGACTGACGCCTGTGGTGCGCTTGAAGCGGTCGCGGAAGGCCGTCGGGGAGCCGAAGCCGACCTGTGCGGCGATCCGCTCGACCGGGTGTCCGGTGGTCTCCAGCAGGTGCTGGGCGCGGCGGATGCGCGCGCGGTGCAGCCACTGCAGCGGTGTGGTGCCGGTCTGTTCGCGGAAGCGGCGCATCAGGGTGCGGGTGCTGACCCCGGCGCGGTCGGCGATGTCGGCCAGGGCGAGATCGCGGCTCAGATTGTCCTGGAGCCAGGTGAGCAGCGGCTCGAACGTGGAGCCCCGCGGGGCGGGCGGCTGGGCGTGGACGATGAACTGGGCCTGTCCGCCCTCGCGCTCCAGCGGCATGACGGACAGCCGGGCGGCGTCGGCCGCGACCGCCGAGCCGTAGTCGCGCCGGATCATGTGCAGACAGAGGTCGAGTCCGGCGGCGGCGCCCGCCGAGGTGAGGATCTGCCCGTTGTCGACGTAGAGGACGTCCGGGTCGACGTCGATCCGCGGGTACGCGGCGGCGAGCGCGTCGGCGGCGATCCAGTGGGTGGTGGCGCGCAGCCCGTCGAGCAGTCCGGTCGCCGCGAGCGGGAACGTGCCGGAGCAGATCGAGGCGATCCGCGTACCGTCCGCCGCGGCCGCGCGCAGCGCGTCGCGCACGGCGGGCGGGAGCGGCGCCAGGGGCTCGGCCGTCCCGGGCACGACGACCGTGTCCGCGCCGCGCAGCCCGTCGAGCCCCCACGGCGCCCGGATCCGGAAGGCGCCGGCGTCGACCTCGGGCGTCTCGGCACAGACCCACACCTGATAGCCGGGACGGCCGTCGGGAAGCCGGGTCCGCGCGAACACCTCGATGGGGGTGGACAGGTCGAAGGGGATCACCTGGTCCAGGGCGAGCAGCGCGATGGTGTGCATGGCCAGAATTTACCCCACCAACGAAAAGTCGCCAGAGGCGTCTGTCAGCGATGGTGTGGCAGCAGCCCCTCTCACCACGCTGTCGCTATCCCGTCGAAAGGTGTCATGAATGCCACTGGGAGGGAGATCATCCGCTGTCTAGCGTCGGGGACGGCGCCGGCGCGGACCGGGGCCGTCCCCGACGAAGGACCATGAAGGACTCGCCCCATGCACGTACAGATCGTCCTGTTCGACGGCTTCGACCCGCTCGACGTCATCGGCCCCTATGAGGTCCTGCACGCAGGAGGTGCCGCCTCGGACGGGGCGGTGAGCGTCGAGCTCGTGTCGGCCGAGGGCCCCCGGGAGGTGGTCGGCGGTACCGGCGGTCTCGCGCTGCGGGCCACCGCCGCCCTCGATCCCGCGCGATCCGGTGTCGTCCTGGTGCCCGGCGCCGCCGGCCGCGTCGGCGACCCGGACGGGGAACCCGACCCGGACGCGGCCGAGCCGTCGATCCCGGTACTGCTCGGCCGCACGCTCTCCACGGAGCTGCCCGCGCTGCTGAAGGCCGCCCTGGACCGCCCCGGCACCGTCCTCGCGACGGTGTGCGGCGGCGCGCTCGTCCCGGCCATGGCGGGCCTTCTCGAAGGACGCCACGTCACCACCCATCACCTGGGCCACGACCTGCTGGACGCCACCGGCGCGATCGCCGTGCGCGCCCGGGTCGTCGACGACGGGGATCTCGTCTCGGCAGCCGCCGTCACGTCGGGTCTGGACCTCGGCCTGTATCTGCTGGAGCGCGAGGTGGGGCCGCGGATCGCCCACGCGGTCGAGGAGCTGTTCGGGTACGAACGGCGCGGCACGGTGTGGCACCCGCACGGGCCGCTCCCGGCCGTCCTCTGACCGCCCGCTCCCCCGCAAGAACCGATCAACCATCATTTGAGGAACATCCACATGAACGTCGCAGGCACCTGGGACCTGACCGTCTCCACTCCGATCGGCACCCTTCAGGCCGTTCTCGAACTCCACGACAAGGACGGTGAGTTGACGGGCGTGGCACACGGGGCGGGCGAGGAGGTCGCCCTCACGGACGTCGCGCTCGACGGCGACCGGCTCTCCTGGCGGCAGGCCGTCACCAGGCCGCTGCGGCTGAACCTCGCGTTCGCCGTGACCGTCGAGGGCGACACCCTCGCCGGGACGTCCAGGGCCGGGCGGCTGCCCGCCTCGAAGGTCACCGGCAGCCGCCGGGCGGCCGCCCCGGCGGACGGTGCCTGATCATGACGAAGCTCCTGCTCATCCTGCACGTGCTGGCCGCCGTCCTGGCCGTCGGACCGGTCGCCGTGGCCGCCAGCATGTTCCCCGCGACGCTGCGTGCGGCGCCCGGTTCGCCGGGCGGGGGCGACACGGCGGCGACCCTGCGCGTCCTGCACCGCATCTGCCGGGTGTACGCGGGTGTCGGGCTCGCCGTGCCGCTGTTCGGGTTCGCCACGGCGAGCAGTCTCGGCGTCCTCGGCAGCCCGTGGCTGATCGTGTCGATCGTGCTCACGGCCGCTGCCGCCGTGGTGCTCATCGTGGGGATCCTGCCCGGCCAGGAGGCGGCCCTCGCCGCCGTCGAGGAGCCCGGCGCCGGAGGGCCGCGGCTGTCCGCCGGGCGGCTCGCCATGGTCACCGGAATCTTCAACCTGCTGTGGGCCTCGGTCACGGTCCTGATGATCGTCCGGCCGGGTTCGACCACCGGAGGCTGACCCAACACCCTTGTCTGGCAGCGTAGTTGAACAGCCGTCGAACACTGGGCGAAGGGCGGCGCCGGACTCTCCTGGGCGGCCGGGAGAGTCCGTACCGTCAACGCATGGGACGGCTCGACATCACCTTCACGATCGCGGGCCTGGCGCTCGGCGTGCTCTCCATGGCCACGCCGTTCATCGCCGACCTGCGCGCGCGGCGCAGCAGACGCATCGGCTTCCGCAAGCAGATGGACATCGCCATAGGGCACAACGGCCCGCCGCACGCGTCGGATCCACGGCTCGGCCTCTTCAACGACCTGCCCTCGATGCGCGACGCGACGCTCGTGCTGCTGCGCATCGAGAACGACGGCACCCGGCACATCGAGGAGTCCGACTACATCCACTCCCCGCGGGAGTACGGGCTGACGGCCGAGTTCACCGGGCGGCGCATCGAGGCGCAGGACGTCACGCTGCCGCCGGGGCACACCAACCTGATGGGCTACTTCGAGGACGAACCGGGACTGCGCGTGGTGGGGTCGAGCACCCTGCTGATCCCCCGGGTGCCGCTGCGGCCGGGCGCGTTCTACAAGATCCTCGTGCTGCTCACGGGCGGCGAGGAGGGCGACCCGGTCACGGTCACCGGGGACGTGCGCGACGGCAGCCTGCACGAGAACCACAGCCTCACTCCGGACGAGAAGCCGCCGGTGTTCAGCAAGCGGGCCCGCTGGACCACGGTCGTGCTCGGCCTCTGCCTGATCGCCTCGGTCACCTTCCCGCTGCTGCTGCCCCCCGCGCTGCCCGCCGACTGCGAGACCGGCTCCCTGCGGCTCACCGGCTCGACCGCGTTCGAGCCGGTCCTGAACGAGCTCGCGAAGCAGTACCGGGACCACTGCCAGGACAGGCCGACGATCACCGTCGCCGCGTACGGCAGCCGCACCGGGGTGCGCGAACTCGCCCTGTCCGGCGGCGAGCCGCAGCAGGGAGCGAGTGTCGTCGCGTTCTCGGACGGGCCGCGCCCGGCGAGCTACACGGGGCTCGGCGAGAGCCGCATCGCGGTCTCGCTGTTCACCCTCGTCGTGCACGACGACGTCCGCCTGAAGAACCTCTCCGTCAGCGACGTGCGCCGCCTCTACCGCGGCGAGATCCGCGACTGGTCGCAGCTCGGCGGCCCGCGTCTGCCGGTCGTGCTCGTCAGCCGCAGCTCCGGGTCCGGCACCCGCTCCGCGCTGACCAACCGGGTCCTCGGCGGCACGGACGAGCCGCCGGCCACGTCGGACGACTGCGTGAACCGCACCGTGCGCGGCACGTCGTCGGTCCTGCGCTGCGAACTCGACTCCACCGAGCAGGTCCTCCAGGCCGTCGCCCGCACCCCCGGCGCCCTCGGTTACAGCGAGCTGCGCGCCGGGTCGCCACCGGACGCGCCGCACGGACTGCACACGGTGACGCTGGACGGCCGGACCCCCGACCCGGACCGGCTCGACAAGGGCGGCTACCCGTACCGCGAGATCGAGTACGCCTACACCTACGGGCGTCCGCCCGCCGACTCGCTGGCCTCCAGTTTCCTGTCGTACGCGGTCGACAACGGCACCGGCAAGGGCGTGGTCGCCGCCCACGGCCACCTGCCGTGCGGGACCCCGGTGGGACTGCGGGTGTGCGGCAAGGGCGACTGACGGCGCCGCTCCCACCAGGACACCTCCGAGGGAACGAACGTACAATTTACGGGTATTCCGGGCACTCGGAAGCGCAGGTCCCGATGCGGGCGCCCTGGACGGCGAGGTGACCTCATGACCCGAACGACAGTGGCGGCCGTGTGCGTGTGCGCGAGCGTGTTCGCCGCGGCGCCGGCACTCGCCGACGACGGCGGAGCCGCGGATCTCTCCGCGCGACAGCTGGCCGACGAGGCGAAGCAGGAACTCCTCGACGCGACGTCCCTGCACATCACCGTGACGAACCGGTCGGACGCCGAGCGGGACGTCCGCACCCCGGCCCGGTTCGATCTGCGCCTCGACGAGGACGGCAACTGCACCGGTTCGCTGCGGATGGGCGTGGGCGGCGCGAACGGCGGCTCGGTCGACCTCGTCAAGCGGGGCGACGAGGTCTGGATGAAGCCGGACGGCACCTTCTGGAAGACGCAGGTCGGCGGCGGCGCGGGCACGTTGGCGGCGCAGCTGTTCGACGGCAAGTACGTGCACGGCACGACCGACGACGAGATGCTCAAGAGCTTCGCCGACACGTGCGACCTCGACGCGTTCCGCGCGCAGCTGGACGACGGCTCGGCCCACGCCGCTCAGCAGAAGCTGTCCAAGGGCGACGCGACGGAGGTCGACGGCACCGCTGTCGTGCCGCTGACCGGCAGCGACAAGGGCGACACGCTCACGATGTACATCACCACGGACGCGCCGCACCGCCTGGTGAAGGCGACGGAGAAGGGCGCGGACGAGAACCTGACGATGACCCTGACCGACTACGCCAAGCCGGTCCCCTCGGCGACCCCGTCCCCGGGCGAGTCCGTCGACGTCTCCCAGCTGCACGACGTGAACCCGGACGAGACGCCGCCGCAGGCCTAGGAGTCCTGAAGCGCCTAGGAGTCCGAAGGCGCCTTGGGGTACCGGACGAAGAGGACGCCGTGCACCTCTCCACGGGGTGCGCCGTAGACGTGGGGCACGTCGGCGGGCCAGTGCGCATGACCGCCCGGGCCCGCCGTCTGCGGGGTGTGCGGCAGGCCGACGACAGCGGTACCGGAGAGCACCATCAGGCTCTCGGTGGTGCGCGGGACGTGCGCGGCCGACTCCTGGGTGGCCCCGTCGGCGATGGTGACGCGGAAGACGTCGGTGGCGGCCTCCTCGTCCTCGTACCGCTCGATGAGCACCGCGGTGACGGCACTGCCGGAGACGCCGGCGGCACGCTCGCCCACCCCGGCCCGCGGGTCGTCCAGGACCGCGCTGAGCGGGCGGCCGAGCACGGTGGTCAGCGCGTACAGGGTCTCCAGGGTGGGGTTGCGGCGGCCGCTCTCCAGCTCCGAGAGGGTGCCCTTGCCGACGCCCGAGCGACGGGCGAGCTCGGACAGCGACAGACCGGCGTCCTGGCGCAGCTCCTTCAGCCGGCGCCCCACTTCGTCGTTCAGGCCCAACGCCCCGGCTCCCGTCCATAGCTGGTTGACGGGCCGTCGCCCGCTTCTCTAGTGTTCCATAAACGGAACGTTCTGTTTATGGAACACTCGCCCGCCGTACGTCCCCGGAAGTGATGCCCGCATGTCCGCGTCCCCGCCGCCCTCCCTCTCACCGTTCGCCCGCATACGCGCGGCCGCGCCGCCCTCGGCCGTGGCCGCGGGCCTCGTCGCCGTCCTGGTCGGCGTCACGAGTTCGGCCGCCCTCGTGTTCACCGCCGCGCGGGCCGCCGGGGCGGACGCGCGGGAGACGTCCTCGTGGATGCTGGCGATCGGCATCGGCGTGGCCGTGTCGTCCATCGGGCTCTCGCTGCGGTTCCGGGCGCCGGTGGTGACCGCCTGGTCGACACCCGGGGCGGCGCTCCTCGCGACCGGTCTGGCGGGGGTGTCCATGGCGCAGGCCGTGGGGGCGTTCGTCTTCAGCGCGGTCCTGATGGTCGTGAGCGGCGTGACGGGGTGGTTCGCCAAGGCCATGGACCGCATTCCCGTGCCCCTGGCGTCGGCGCTGCTCGCCGGGGTGCTGCTGCACTTCGGCACCGGGCTCTTCGCCTCGATGGACGGCAGCTTCGCCATCGCGTTCCCCGTGTTCGTCCTGTACCTGCTGGCCCGCAGGCTGCTGCCCCGGTACGCGGTGCTCGTCGCGCTCGGCGGCGGCGTCGCGGCGTCGGTCCTCGCGGGCGGCTGGCACCTGGACCGGATCCGCCTCTCACTGGCCCAGCCGGTGTTCACCGCGCCGTCGTTCGACTGGAAGGTGCTGATCAGCGTCGGCGTCCCGCTGTTCGTCGTGACGATGGCCTCGCAGAACCTGCCCGGCGTCGCGGTGCTGCGCAACTCCGGCTACCAGGTGCCGGTGTCGCCGATGATGACGTGGATCGGCGCCGTCACGGCCGTCCTCGCGCCGTTCGGCGCGTTCGGGCTGAACCTGGCCGCCATCACGGCCGCGATCTGCACCGGCGAACAGGCGCACCCCGACCGGGCCCAGCGCTATCTCGCGGCGGTCTGGTCGGGCGTCTTCTATCTGTGCGTCGGGCTGCTCGGCGCGACCGTGGTCTCCCTGCTGGCCGCGATGCCGCACGCGCTCGTCATGGCGGTCGCGGGAGTCGGCCTGCTGGCGACGATCGAGGCGGCCCTGGCCGCGGCGCTCTCCGATCCCTCGGCGCGCGAGGCGGCGGCGGTGACCTTCCTCGCAACCGCGTCCGGCGTCACGCTCCTGGGGATCGGTTCGACGTTCTGGGGGCTGCTCGCCGGAGCGCTGACCAGTCTGATCACCTCGGCCCGGCGCGGCAGGACGCCTGCCGCCCCCGTGCCCGCCCAGGCCGAAGTCAGCCCCGGCACACCGCGGCGAATCGCGCGGTGAAGACCGACCACGCCGCGACCGCCGCGGGCTCGTCGGCCAGCGCGCGGGCGTGGAGCCGGTCGCGGTCGACGCCCCGCGCGGCGAGCTGATCGCGGTCCCACGCGGCGATCCGCTCGGCTTCGGCCTCGGGGTGGAACTGCACGCCCCACGCCCGCTCCCCCACTCGGAACGCCTGGTACGCGCAGGTCTCGCTGGACGCCAGCAGGGTGGCCCCCGGCGGCAGTGCGGTGATCGCGTCGACGTGCCGCTCGATCGCGGGCACCACCGGGCCGAGCCCGTGCAGCAGCGGATCGGCGGCGGCCTCCGGGCGCAGCCGCACCGGCGTGCTGCCGTACTCCGGTGTGCCGTGCTCGGCCTCGACCGTGCCGCCCGCCACCTGGGCGAGCATCTGTCCTCCCAGGCAGATCCCGAGCAACGGGCTGCCGTCGTCGAGCGCCTGGGCGACCAGGCGCCGGGCCGCCGGGAGCCAGGGGGCGCGCGCGTCGTCGTCGGGGAGGTAGCCGCCGCCGAGCACGAGCAGCGGGCGTCCGCCGAGCGTCGCGGGCAGCGCCTCTCCCGCGTACGCCCGCACCACCTGGACCCCGCATCCGGCCTCCGCCAGCCAGCGGCCGACCCGGCGCGGGCCGCCGCTCGGGGTGTGCTGCACCACGAGGACGTCACCGCTCGCACGCTCACCCGGCACCATCCGCAACTCCTCCGCCCTCACGACGATCTGCCCCTCGGAAGGCAGCAGATCAAGGCGTGGCGGCGCGCGTCAACGGCGGGGCCGCCCCTCTACGCTGCCCTTGTGCCCGCCACCCCCTCCGCCGCCGCGGAACACTTCACCGGCTCGACCGCCGTCGGCGAGCACCGTCTCTCCCGCGGGCTCACGGAGGTCACGCTCACTGACGGGCGGGTGGTCGTGGTCAAGCACTGCGACGATCCGGGGGCCGCGCGGGCGGAGGCGGCCGGACTGCGCTGGCTGGCCGCCGCGGACGCGGTGCGGGTGCCCGCGGTGCACGGGCACGACGGCACCTGGCTGGTCACCGACCGGGTGGCCGAGGGGCGGGCGAGCGCCGCGGGCGCCGAGCGGTTCGGCCGTGATCTGGCCGCGCTGCACGCCGCGGGCGCCCCGGCGTTCGGCGCCCCGCCACCGGACGGCCCCGCCGAGGCGTACATCGGGCTCGCGCCGATGCGCAACGCGCCGGGCGACACCTGGCCGGAGTGGTTCGCCGAGCAGCGGGTGCTGCCCTATGTGCGGCAGGCCGTGGACGGCGGAACGCTGCGCGCCGACGAGGCCCGGACCGTCGAGCGGGTCTGCGCGCTGCTGCCCGGCCTCGCGGGTCCCGCCGAGCCGCCCGCACGGCTCCACGGCGACCTGTGGAATGGCAACGTGCTGTGGGACGGCGACGGCGCCGCCTGGCTCATCGACCCGGCGGCGCACGGCGGGCACCGCGAGAGCGACCTCGCGATGCTGGACCTCTTCGGCGCGCCGCACCTCGACCGGATCCTGGCCGGTTACCAGGACGCGGCGCCGCTCGCCGACGGCTGGCGCGAGCGCATCCGACTGCACCAGCTCTTCCCGCTCCTGGTGCACACGGTGCTCTTCGGCCGGGCCTACGCCGCCCAGGCCGTGGCCGCCGCTCGTAGCCAACTCACGTGATGAGTCTATGAACTGACACTCCATCAGGTTACGCTCCGGCGCATGACATCCACGGTGGTCTGGGGCACCGGCAACGTGGGCCGCGCGGCGATCAGGGCCGTCTCCGCTCACCCCGCGCTCGCCCTGTCAGGTGTACTCGTGCACGATCCCGCGAAGGCCGGCCGCGACGCGGGCGACCTCGCCGGACTCGACCGCGCCCTCGGGGTGGCGGCCACGACCGACGTCGAGGCGGTGCTCGCGGCCCGCCCCGGTGCCGTCGTGTACGCGGCCTCCGGCGATCTGCGTCCCGACGAGGCGCTGGACGACATCTGCCGGGCGGTCCGCGCCGGTGCCGTCGTCGTCACGCCCGCCCTCTACCCGCTCTACGATCCGGCGAGCGCGCCGCCCGACTTCACGGACCCGGTGCGTGCGGCGATCGCCGAGGGCGGCGGCTCCCTGTTCGTGTCCGGCGTCGACCCCGGCTGGGCCAATGACGTGCTGCCGCTCCTGGTCAGCGGCCTCGGCACGCACATCGACACGGTCCGCTGCCAGGAGATCTTCGACTACTCGACGTACGACCAGCCGGACGCGGTCCGCGACCTGATCGGCATGGGGCACCCCATGGACTACGAACCCCTGATGCTCGCCGAGTCGATCCCGACGATGGTGTGGGGCGGCCAGATCCGGCTGCTCGCCCGCGCGCTCGGGGTCCAGGTCGACGAGATACGCGAGTCGTTGGAGCGCCGGGCGCTGGAGAGCGACGTGACGACGGCGACGATGGGCGACTTCGCGGCGGGCACCCAGGGCGCGGTCCGCTTCGAGGTGCAGGGCGTCGTCGACGGCGAGATACGGCTCGTCGTCGAGCACGTCACCCGGATCCACCCGTCCTGCGCGCCCGACTGGCCGACGCCGCCCGGCGGCGGGGCGGGAGCGCACCGGGTCGTGATCGAGGGCCGCCCGCGCATCGAGGTCACCGTGCAGGCAACCGATGAGGGCGGCAATCACTCCGCCGGGGGCAACGCGACCGCCGTCGGCCGGCTCGTCGGCGCCGTCGAGTGGCTGGTGGCCGCCGAGCCCGGCCTGTACGACGCGCTCGACGTGCCCCTGCTCCCCGCCACCGGCCGCCTCGGAAGGAAGCCGCAGTCATGATGATCGACGTACCTGACGACAAGGACCCGATCGCGTACGTGTGGGGCGAGATGGTGCCCGGCATCGGCGTGGCAGCGGCGCAGTTCTCCATGTCCGTCTACGACCATTCGACGCTGGGACTGCGGGAGTTCGAGGCGGCGCGGCTGCGGATCGCGCAGATCAACGGATGCCTGTTCTGCCTGGACTGGCGCACCGAGCGCGACGGCGAGGAGAAGGTCGAGGAGTCCTTCATCGACGCGGTCGCCGAGTGGCGCACCACGGACGCCTTCGACGAGCGGACCCGGCTCGCCGCCGAGTACGCGGAGCGGTACGCGCTCGACCACCACGGCCTGGACGACGCGTTCTGGCAGCGGATGACCGCGCACTACAGCCAGACCCAGATCGTGGAGCTGAGCATGGCCATCGGCTCCTGGCTGGCGTTCGGCCGCCTCAACCACGTCCTCGGGCTCGACGCGGTGTGCGTCCTGCCCAAGTCCTGACCGGGTCCTGACCGGGTCCTGAACCGCTCAGGGGATGCGCGCCACCGCGCCGTAGATCCCGCTCTCCTCGGGAGCGGGCGCGGTGTCGCCGCGGTACCAGTCGGTGACCGCGACCAGGCCCGGTTCCAGGAGGTCGAGACCGTCGAAGAAGCGGGCGACCTCGGCCCGGGTGCGGAAGGCGAGCCGGATGCCCGCGCGCTCGTACTCGTCGACGACCTGCGCGGCGAGGTCGGGCCGCCAGTCCGGCGAGGCGTTGGTGAGGGTGAGGTAGCTGCCCGGCGGGAGCGCGGCGACGAGCCGGGCGACGACGAACCTGGTGCTCGGCGGGACCCCGGAGCCGCTCGCCGGGATGAACGGACCGGCCGACTGGGGCGCGGGGAAGGTCGACTTCTCCAGCACCCTCGCCCAGTACCCGGGCGCGGCCGTCGCCGTCGGCCTCTATCTCTCCGACGCCACCACCGGCTGCAACAACCAGCCGCTGCGCGCCATCCTCGGCACGAACGACAGCGACGTCACCTCGGGCAGCCCGAACCTCATCACGCGCTACCGCGACAAGGTCGACGAGATGGTGACCAGGCTCAAGAGCTACGACCGTCAGGTGTTCCTGCGGATCGGCTACGAGTTCGACGGCCCCTGGAACTGCTACAACGCCGACTTCTACAAGCAGGCCTTCGCCTACATCAAGGGCCGCATCGACGCCCTCGGCGCCACGAAGGTCGCCACGGTCTGGCAGACCGCGGCGTGGCCGCTCAACACCAGCACCGACCACCCCGAGTGGAACTACGTCGTCACCGACCCGCACCACTTCGACGCCTGGTACCCCGGTGACCAGTACGTCGACTGGGTGGGCCTGTCCTCGTTCTACTCCGCCGGGTCCGTGGCCACCCAGTGGGGGTGCAGCGCGACCGACACCGCGCCGGCCGATCTCCATGACCGCGTGCTCGACTTCGCCCGCGGACACGGCAAGCCGGTGATGGTCGCCGAGTCCGCGCCGCAGGGGTACGACAACGGCGCGGGCACCAAGAGCTGCATCATGCGCAAGGGCCCGGCCGCCACGGACGCGGACACCATCTGGAACGAGTGGTACCAGCCCTGGTTCGACTGGATCGCCGACAACCGGGACGTGGTGCGGGCCGCCGCCTACATCAACACCGACTGGGACGGCCAGGCCCAGTGGAGCTGCGCCGACGGCGCCCAGGCCGGCGGTCCCGGCTGCGCCAACGGCTACTGGGGCGACTCCCGCATCCAGGCGAACCCCACGATCCGCGACCGCTTCCTCGCCCAACTGCGGGGCTCGGGCTGGGCCAACGGCTGACCCCGGACCCCTCTCCCCGGCGGCGGGACGGCCGCTCCCCCCACCGTCCCGCCGCCCACCCCCTCTCCCCTTCCCTCCGCCGGGACAACGGCCCCACAGCAGCGGCCCGGCAGTCAGGAGCGCCCCATGCACACCCGCACCACGGCCCGCGCAGGCCGACCACCCCTCCTGCTCCTCACCGTGCTCCTCACCCTCGCGTGGCTGATCCCCTCGACGGCCGGCGCCTCCGCGGCGCCGCCCACGACGCGTTCCCTGCTCATCGGGCAGTCCACCCGCGCCGCCTGGGACGACTACACCTCCTTCGGGCAGGCGCCGGACGGCGGCTCCGTCTACTACGAACTCGCCTCCGGGACCTGGGTCGGCGCGGGCCACGCCGACTACGCGTCCTTCCTCGCCGACCAGGGAAAGACCGTGCAGGTCGGCATCAGCTGGAAGGACAACCCGCCCGGCTTCACGGGCGGCGACGAGAACGCCAAGGCCGCCCGCTCGCGCGCCGTCACCCAGGAACTCGCCGACGGCCGCTACGCCGACCGCTTCGACACCCTCGTCGGCTTCATCGACGCCCATCCCGCGGCCACGTTCCTGCTCCGCCTCGACTACGAGGTGAGCTCCTTCTACCACTGCACGGACGACACCTGCGCCTCGTACAAGAACGCTTTCGCCCGCATCCGCTCGCTGATCGAGGGACGCGTCCACCAGAACAACGTCCGCTTCGTCTTCCACCCGGTACGCGGTGAGTTCGAGAAGCTCTATCCCGGAGACGCGGCGGTGGACCGGATCGGTGTGTCGATCTTCGCCCACGAGCTGTGCATGCCCCTGCACGACCTGGGCGGCTACCTCTACAACGGCACGCCGCCGGACAACTACGACACGTCCGCGCTGCAGTGCCGCAACGCCTACCTCGCCACCGACTCCTCGGGCAATCCGAGCGTCGTGTGGAAGAACTGGGACTACGACGCGAACGTCCTGAAGATGATGAAGTTCGCCCAGGACCACGGGAAGAAGATGATCGTCTCCGAGTCCGGGATGATGAACTTCACCGCCGACGGCGGCGACACCAGCGGCGCCGAGCCGGTCCGCGGCGCCCTGTGGACGAAGCGGCTCTTCGGGCTCCTCGACTACCGCGGCCCCATCCCGAACACGGCGGGCACCTACGACCTGTCGGACGTCATCGACACGGTCACCTACATCAATCTCGACTTCCGCTACGGCTGGGACGGAAAGGACGACGGCTCGTTCGACTTCCCGCCCGACTCCACCTGGTTCGCCGACGGCCGCCTGTCACGGAACACGGACGCGCGGACGGCGTTCTGCGCGGGTCTCACCGCCACCGGATTCCGCACCGGGTGCGCCTGAGCGCCATCCTCCGCACGGGTGACGGGTTTCGACGGCGCGGAGCCGGCCTGCGCCGTCGACCGAAAGTCGCGCGATCGATTGACGCGCGCCCCGGAGTTCCCGACGATTCCGGTCAAGCCTCCCCCCACCGTCGCTCGTCGGGGCATGCCGCGGCAGCCGTGCCCGCCGCGGCATGCCCCCGTGCGGAGCGAACGGCCACGGGCGCCGGACCGTCGCGGGAGGCGGCCCGGCGCCCCTTCCGCCGAGGGGCGTTCAGCCGAGCGTCCGCACGGGCTTCCCGGACAGGTAGGCCTCGATGTCCTCGACTGCGCCGCGGAAGTAGCCCTCGTAGTTCCGCCGGGTGACGTAGCCGAGGTGCGGCAGGCCGAGGAAGTTCGGGGCGGTGCGCAGCGGGTGGTCGCGCGGCAGCGGTTCGGTCTCGAAGACGTCGCTGCCCGCGCCGGCGATCCAGCCCTCGCGCAGCGCCCGGACGAGGGCGTCCTGGTCGACGATGGCCGCCCGCGAGGTGTTGACGAGATAGGCGGTGCTGCGCATCCGCCGCAGTTCGTCGGCGCCGATCAGGCCGCGGGTGCGGTCACCGAGGACGAGGTGGACGGAGACGAAGTCGCTGGTCTCCAGGAGTTCTTCCCTGGACGCGGCCAGGGTGGCACCGGCCGCGGCGGCGCGCTCCTCGGTCAGGTTCTGGCTCCAGGCGGTGACCTCCATCCCGAAGGCGGCGCCGACCCGGGCGACGCGGGTGCCGATCTTGCCGAGGCCGAGCAGTCCGAGCCGGCTGCCGTGCAGGTCGGCGCCGAGCGTGGACTGCCAGGGGCCGCCCTCGCGCAGGCTGTCGTTCTCCGTGACCACCCCGCGGGCGAGGCCGAGCAGCAGTGCCCAGGTCAGCTCGGCCGGGGGCTCGGAGCCGCTGGGCGTGCCGCAGACGGTGACGCCGTGGGCGGCCGCGGCGGCGAGGTCGATGGAGGCGTTGCGCAGACCGGAGGTGATCAGCAGCCGCAGCGCGGGCAGCCGGTCGAACAGGTCCGCGGGGAAGGGGGTGCGTTCGCGCATCACGACGACGATCGCGCAGTCGGCGAGTTCGGCGGCGAGCGCGTCGTGATCCGTGAGGTGCCGGTCGAGGAAGCGGATGTCGACCCGGCCGGCGAGGCGGTCCCAGTCGGCCAGGTCGCGGGCGACGCCCTGGTAGTCGTCGAGTACGGCGCAACGCAGCGTGGCCACTCGGGCTCCCCTGTTCGGTGGGCTGACGTGATCACCAAGCACCCTAGTACGGGCCTCGCATGGCGGCGGTGGCGCACCCGGGGTAGTCAGGAGGGGTCGGCTCATGACGCGATCCCCCTCTGGAGGTGGGCACTGTGCCCCGAGCGCAGATCAAGGACGAGAAGATGTACCAGGCGCTGCGGCGGGACGGCGCGAGCAAGGAGAAGGCGGCCCGGATCGCGAACGACGCGGCCCGCTCGTCACGCTCCGCGACCGGCCGCAAGGGCGGGAAGGCGGGCTCCTACGAAGATCGGACGAAGGACGATCTTTATCAGGAGGCGCGGAAGGTCGGCATCGAGGGGCGCTCGAAGATGACCAAGGACGAACTCGTCGCGGCGCTGCGCGACCACTAGGTTCGCCCGCCCGCTCCCCCGCGAGGCCCCGGACGTCATGGACGTCCGGGGCCTCGCGCCGTTCTCAACCGAGCACCACCGCACGGAAGTTGGTACGGACGAATCCCTTGACGTCCCTTCCGGGCGCCCCTTAAATCAACCCTTGAACTCACCGCACCACGCGCAACTCCCTTGTCTTCACTTTCTGGCGTGTCCGAGACAGACACGATCCCCCTACCCGAAGTGACGTGATGTTCCATGCGCAGTTCCCACCGCTCACGTACGTTCCTGCGGCGCAGGCTCCCGCTCGGCGCGGCCGCGCTCCTGTGCCTCGGCGCGGGACTCGTGCCCGTCGCCAACGCCGCGGGCACCGACGACGCCCGGGCCGCCGCGGTCACCTTCTCCGACGATTTCGACGGGCCCGCGGGTTCGGCGGTCGACGGCTCGAAGTGGCAGACCGAGACGGGCGACAACGTCAACAACCACGAACGGCAGTACTACACGGCGGGCAACAGCAACGCCGCGCTCGACGGTCAGGGCCATCTCGTCATCACGGCCCGCAAGGAGAACCCGTCCAACTACCAGTGCTGGTACGGCACGTGCGAGTACACCTCGGCGCGGCTGAACACGTCGGGGAAGTTCTCGACGACGCACGGGCACGTCGAGGCGCGGATGAAGATACCGCGCGGGCAGGGCATCTGGCCCGCGTTCTGGATGCTCGGCGACGACATCGGCTCGGTCGGCTGGCCGAACTCGGGTGAGATCGACATCATGGAGAACGTCGGCTTCGAGCCGTCCACGGTGCACGGCACGATCCACGGCCCCGGCTACTCGGGCTCGGGCGGGATCGGCGCGCCGTACTCGCTGCCGAACGGCCAGGCGTTCGCTGACGACTTCCACACCTTCGCGGTGGACTGGTCGCCGAACGAGATCAAGTGGTCGGTGGACGGCACCGTCTACCAGACCCGGACGCCCGCCGACGTGGGCGGCAACCAGTGGGTCTTCGAGAAGCCGTTCTTCGTGATCCTGAACCTGGCGGTGGGCGGCTACTGGCCGGGCGACCCGGACGGCAGCACCCAGTTCCCGCAGCAGCTCGTCGTCGACTACGTCCACGTGTCGAGCTGAAGCCGCGGTACGGGCGAGGGGCCGGCGCCCCTCGCCCGTGCCGTCACGCCGACTCGCGGCACTCCGGGTGACCCCAGCCGTCGGGGTTCTTGGCGATGTCCTCACCGGCGGCGTACGAGCGGCCGCACCGGCAGCGGCCGGGGAACTTGGCCTTGAGGGTGCGCGAGGACGAACCGCTCGCGCCGCCGGTCTTGCGGCGGGGCGTCTTGGCACGGGCCGGGGCGGCCGACGACGGCGAGGAGGGCGGCGGCTCAGGGGAACCGAGCGCACTGCCCGCGTCCTGCTGCGCGACGGCGGCCTGGCTGGCGGCGCGGTCCGCGAAGTCGTTGAGCGGGTCGCCGTCGACCTGGTGGGCGGGGACGTACTTGAACTCGACGGAGCGGCCCTCCAGGAGGGCGTCGATCCGGGCGACCAGCTCCTGGTTGGCGACCGGCTTGCCGGACGCGGTCTTCCAGCCCTTGCGCTTCCAGCCGGGCAGCCAGGTCGTGACGGCCTTCATCGCGTACTGGGAGTCCATCCGGACCTCCAGCGCGACATCGGCCGCGACCGTGGTCAGCAACCGCTCAAGGGCCGTCAGTTCCGCGACGTTGTTCGTCGCGGTGCCCAGCGCACCCGCCTCCCACTGGACGACCTTCTCCTCGCCGTCGGCGACGACCCAGGCCCAGGCGGCCGGTCCGGGGTTTCCTTTGGACGCGCCGTCACACGCGGCGATCACACGTTCTGCCATGCCCCGATCATGCCAGGGCCGGGCCCCCTCCGAAGAACGCTGACGTGTCCACGCCCGGCCGGGTCGGCCCGCCGTCAGGCCAAGTCGACGCGGATGGTCAGGAGTTCGTCACCGAGCGCGCGCACCGCGGCGCTGTTGAAGAACGGCAGTGTGCGCAGTCGGGCCCGGGCGTCGTCCTGGGGCAGGAGGTGGGCGACGCCGTGGTACCAGCGGCCACGGATCCTGACCCGGACGTCGGGGCTGGCCTTGATGTTCCGCACGTACTGCGAGGCGAGCCCGAACTCCGAGACGAGCCAGAAGGTGTCGCCGATCCGTCGTCCGCCGACGGGGGTGCGGCGGGGCCGGCCCGAGACCCGGCCGGTCGTCTCGATGAGCATCTGTCCCGGGAGCCGTCTGGTCAGCGGGTTGGCGACCCTGCGCTGGAACGTGGTGACGAGCCGGTGCCGAGTGTCCTGATCACGCGCCATGCCCCCGAACTGTAGTCGCAGAAGCCCGGATGGGACATGGATCGATCAAGAACGAGCGCCCGGCGACTCTCGCCCCGGACAGCAGGAAGCCCCGACCGCGACGGGGGATCACGGCCGGGGCGGCTCTGTGTGGGCACGGATGGCGGTCGCCTCTCGGCGGGGGGCTCCGCAGGGCTTCAGCCGAACGATCTTCCCTGCGGGCTATCGGTAGGGCCCGGGGACACTGTTCCATCCGCGTCCACGGTGGGTTCAACGGGCAGGGGGGCCTTGTTGTTCCCGGTCGTCACCGGGGCGGGCGTGAGGTGGGTCACCGCGCCGTGGCCCTTAAGGTTCTGTGGTGATCTTCGTCCCGCCCTCGCGTCGTTCCGCCCGCCCGTCGGCCGTCGGGTTCGCCCTCGCCGCCGCCCTGCTGCTGACCGCCTGCTCGTCGGCGTCCTCGCCGTCCGAGTCCGGCACGCACAACCCGAAGGTGGTCCGGCCGACGCCGAACGTCGGTTTCGACTATCAGATCGGCGGCCCGTACAAGCCGCCGTCCGGTGTGCGGGCCGTCTCCCGGGACCGGAGCGCCGATCCCGCGCAGGGCCTCTACAACGTCTGCTACGTCAACGCGTTCCAGGCACAGCCGGACGCGCTGCGCCGGTGGGAGCGCGACGATCCCGACCTGTTGCTGCGGGACGACGACGGCGACGTGGTCATCGACGAGGACTGGGACGAAGCCCTGTTCGACATCTCGACGGATGCCAAGCGGGCGCGCCTGGCGAAGACCGTGGGCGACTGGGTCGAGGGGTGCGCCGACGACGGGTTCCAGGCCGTCGAGCTGGACAACCTGGACTCCTACTCACGTTCGGACGGTCTGCTCGACGCCTCGGACGCGGTCGCCTTCGCACGGCTGCTCGCGGACCGCGCGCACGCGGCCGGACTCGCGGTCGGCCAGAAGAACAGCGCCGAACTCCTTCCGAAGCGGTCCGTCGTCGGCTTCGACTTCGCCGTGTCCGAGGAGTGCGGGAGCTACGACGAGTGCGGTGCGTACGCCAAGGCGTACGACGACCGGGTCTTCGCCGTCGAGTACCGCGCCGCCGACTTCGCCCGCGCCTGCCGCACCTACGGCAAGCGGCTTTCGCTGGTCCTGCGGGACGTGGACGTCCGGCCGGCGGGGACGAAGGGGTACGTACGGCGCGCGTGCTGATCGCCTCCGCTTCCGCGGGGGCCCGCCGCGCTCAGCCGAGCGGGGAGGGAGTACCCAGGGCCTCCAGGCGCCGGTGGATCGCGTCCAGGGCGCCCGGGCGGCGGCCCGGGACCTGTCGGCGCAGCGCGGTGAGGACGACGGCGAGCGCGCGGGCCCGGTCCGGGTCGCCGAGCTGCTCCCACTGGTGATGGGCGCGGTCGACGGCCGCCTCCACGTCCTCGTCGGTGGGCGCCTCCCCGCGCGCCAGCCGGCCCTGCGCCACCTCGGACCACAGCGCGCAACTGCGGCCGGGGTCCTGTGCGAGGCGCGCGAGATCCGCCCGTACCTCCAGCCAGTGCACGGCTTGCGCGGACCCGGCGCCGTGGACCCGCAGCGCCTCGTCCTCCCAGCGCGCCGCGAGGGCGGCGGCCTCGGCGTGCCGGCCCGCTCGCGCGGCGGCGAGCAGGGCCGGGTGGGGGTCCTCGGCGGGGGCGGGCTCCGCCGGGGGCGCGGTCAGCCGGGTCCGGGGTGCGGGTGCCGGAGCCGGGACGAGCGGCGGAGCCGGAGGCAGCTGTGGCACGGGGACGGGCGCTACCGGGGCCGCGGGGTGCGGCACCGCGACGGCGGCCGGGGCCGTCGGCACCGGAGCGGTCGCCGGACCCGTCCGTGCCGTCGGGAACGCCCGCACCGGGGTGTCCATCGCCACGAAGAGCGCCTCCGCCGGACCCGAGCGGCCCGCCGCGGTCTCGTGCAGCCGCGCGAGGTGCGGGCGGGCGCCGGTGCGCCAGATGTCGGCGTACGTTCTGAGGTAATCGGCGGTCAGGACCGTGCGGCGGGGCGGCGGCGGGCTGACGCGGCCGAAGACGCGGATGCCGTGGCCGAGACCGACGCCGCCGCCGCGCACGTGCGGCCAGGCGTCGGCGTCGGCGACCAGGTCGAGGACGACGGTGGTGGTGTGCGGCCGGCGCAGGGCGAGTTCGCCGGTGAGCCAGTGCCAGGGCAGCGCCGTGTAGCGCAGCGTCGACGGGGTGGTGCGGGCCAGGGCCAGATGCAGGAGGTGCTGCCGGTGGTCGAGGTGGAGCTGTCCGGTGACGTACACGTGCAGCTGTCCGGGCAGGGCGGCGGCGGTCCGGATCCGGGTGAGGACGGTCTGCGGGTCGAGCGGGTCGGCGAGTTCGACGACGGTGGCCGCCGCGGTGCCGGTGAGCGCGCTCGGCGGGACCGCGGCGAGCGCCGGCAGCACGGCCGCAGCGTCGATGAGGCATCCCTTGCCGACGGGGGCGGCCGCGAGCAGCAGCGCCGTCCCCGGGTCCGCGGTTCGTGCCTCGTCGTTGCCTTGCGCGTTGATCACCACCAGAGCACCGTAACCGGAATCCTGGTGCTCGGCCGACCGCTCACGCAAACCCAACTGGTCCGGATAAGGGCGACTTTCGGCCGTTTCGGCCGTCGGGCCGCCCGATGTACCGTCCTGCCCGCTCCTCCCCGCGAGGTGCGGCCCGGCACCGGTGCGAGGAAGCTGGGTCCATGATCGATGACGCAGGTCGTGACGGTTACCCCTCGGTCGTGGTGCACGCGGCACAGCCCGGCGGGCGCAGGGTCTACATCCGGGGCGAGGACGCCGGTCTCGCCAGGTCGGTGGCGGACGTGGTGGCGTTCCTGCGCCGGGCCGGTCTCGCGGACGCGCCGCTCGACGATCCGGACGTCGTGGAGTGGCGCGGCGGCGGGAGCGGGATCTGGCCCGCGCGCATCGACGATCCGTACGAGCCGTAGGGCCTAGCGGTATCCGGTGACGTCCGCGGGCCTGCCCGCGTCCTGCACCTCGACCAGGTAGCGCCAGGCGTCCGGCCTGCTGCCGTCGAGGTCGGTGAAGCCGTAGGTCCCGGCGAGGCCGCCGCTGGACTGGGAGGTTCCGTTGAACCGGGCGACGTCCGGGTCGGCGGCGAGCGCGGCGACGGCGCGCCCGGTGTAGCGCGGGGTCTCCGAGATCGCGAAGTGCGGTTCGGCGGCGAGCGCGTCGCGCCAGGTCTCCTCGGTGACCTCGAACGCGTCGAGCATGATCTCGGAGCGCATCCAGCCGGGGGTGAGGGCCACGGCGGTCGCGCCGCGCGGACCCAGTTCGTGGCCGAGGGAGAACGCCATGCGCAGCACGGCGCTCTTGGCGAGGTCGTAGAAGAAGGAGTTGCGGTAGTGCGCCGCGTTGTAGTCGGCGGTGCCGTCGGTCATCTCGACGACCAGTCCGCCCGGGGCGCGCAGCAGCAGCGGCAGCGCGAAGTGGCTGGTGATGGCGTGCGTCTCGACGGCGAGGCGGTGCAGTCGCAGCCCCTTGTCGAGGTCGTGCTCCCAGATGGGCGCGTTCCAGGCGAAGAGGTGCTCGCCGCCCCAGATGTCGTTGACGAGGACGTCGAGGCGCCCTTGTTCGGCGTCGACGCGCTCGACGAGGGCGCGCACCTGGTCCGGCTCCAGATGGTCGGTGGGGACGGCGATGCCGTGGCCGCCCGCCGCGCTCACCAGGTCGGCGGTGTCCTCGATCGTCTCGGGCCGGTCGTACTCGGAGCGCCGCTCGCGGGTGGTGCGCCCGGTGACGTAGACGGTGGCGCCCGCCGCGCCGAGTTCCACGGCGATGCCGCGGCCGGCGCCGCGGGTCGCGCCCGCGACGAGGGCCACCCTGCCGCGCAACGGCCGGTCGTCCGAGGTGCCGCCGGGCTGTGCTGTGTCCGTCATGACCTGCTCTTTCGTGGGAGTCGGCCCGGCCGTTCCGGCCGGACACACCGAGCATTCCCGCGAATCCCGACATCTTCTGTCTGACTTTCCGCGCATCCTGCCGCCCGGCCGTACGTGATCACTCTCACCCTGCTCCAGGCATACCCCCCTGGGTATTCTTGATACCCTCGGGGGTATAGAGTCGGATGTGACATCGGAGGTTCCCGTGAAGGTCGTGATCGTCGGAGGCGTGGCGGGCGGCATGTCCGCGGCGACGCGCCTGCGCCGCCTCGACGAGCAGGCGCAGATCGTCGTGCTGGAGCGCGGCGCCCATGTCAGCTACGCGAACTGCGGGCTGCCGTACTTCCTCGGCGGCGTCATCGAGGAGCGCGACGCCCTGCTCGTCCAGACCCCGCAGGCGCTGCGCGCCCGGTTCCGGATCGACGTGCGGGTGCGCAGCGAGGCCGTCGCCGTGGACACCGAGGCCCGGACCGTGACGGTGCGCGATCTCGCGGCCGGTACGCAGTACACCGAGTCGTACGACCGGCTGGTGCTCAGCCCGGGCGCCCGGCCCTTCGTGCCGGAACTGCCGGGTGCGGAGCGGGCCTTCACCCTGCGGGACGTCTCGGACACCGACCGGATCGCGGGCGAGCTGGCGGCGGGCGCGCGCTCGGCCGTGGTCGTCGGCGCCGGGTTCATCGGCGTGGAGGCCGCGGAGAATCTGCGCCACCGCGGTCTCGACGTGACGCTCGTGGAGCTGGCCGGGCAGGTGCTGCCGCCGCTCGACGCGGAGATGGCCGCGCCGCTCGCCGCCGAGCTGCGGGCGGGCGGTGTCGATCTGGCGCTCGGTACGCAGCTGAAGGAGATCCGGGACCACGAGGTCGTCCTGGACGACGGCCGGACCGTCCCCGCCGATCTCGTCCTCATGGCGATCGGGGTCCGCCCCGACGTCGAGCTGGCCCGCGCCGCCGGTATCGCGATCGGCCCGCGCGGCGGCATCGCCGTCGACGAGCGCGGCCGCACCAGCGACGAGGCCGTCTACGCGGTGGGCGACGCGGCGGAGAAGCGGGACGCGCTGAGCGGCGAGAGCACGCTCGTCCCGCTGGCGAACCTGGCCAACCGGCACGGACGGCTCGTCGCCGACGCGATCGCCGGACGCCCGGTGTCGGCCCGGCCCGCCACCGGCACCGCGGTCGTCCAGGTCTTCGGGCTGACCGCGGCGGCCACCGGCTGGAACGAGAAGCGGCTGCGCGCCGCGGGCCGCCGGTACCAGGCGCTGCACCTGCACCCCGGTTCGCACGCGGGCTACTACCCGGGCGCCTCCCCCATCGCGCTCAAGGTCCTGTTCGACCCCGACGACCTGAGCATCCTCGGCGCGCAGGCGGTCGGCGCGGACGGTGTCGACAAGCGCGTCGACGTGCTCGCCACCGCCATCGCGGGCGGTCTGACCGCACCCGAACTCGCCGATCTGGAGCTGGCGTACGCCCCGCCGTACGGCTCGGCGAAGGACCCGGTCAACATGGCGGGGATGATCGCCGAGAACCTGGTGACCCGTACCGACCGCACCGTCCAGTGGCACGAGCTGGACGCGGCGCGGGCGGCGGGCGCCACGCTCGTCGACGTCCGGACGGCGGCCGAGCACGCCCGGGGCGCCATCCCGGGCGCGGTGAACATTCCGCTCGACGAGCTGCGCGACCGGGCCGCCGAGCTGCCCGACGGCGACCTCCTCGTGCACTGTCAGGTCGGCCTGCGCGGCCACACCGCGCTGCGCCTGCTCGCCGGACTCGGCCGCGACGCCGTCAACCTCGACGGCGGCTACGCCACCTGGTCCGCGGGCCGGGCCGCCTGACCCCGTGTCCGAACCCCCTCACGCACACCCAGGGAGAACCATGAGCACCACCCTCGCCCCGGCGGAGCTGCACGCCCGCCCCGCCGACAGCACCCTCGTCGTCGACGTGCGGGCGCCCGGCGAGTTCGCCTCCGGCCATGTGCCCGGCGCGGTGAACGTGCCGGCCGACCACCTCGACGCACTCCTGCCCGACCTGCGGTCCGCCGCGGAGCGGCGCCGCATCGTCGTGGTCTGCGCCGCCGGTCAGCGCTCCGCCGCCGCCTGCGCCAAGCTCGCCGACGCGGGCGTGGACGCGGTCGGCCTCGGCGGCGGCACGCAGGCCTGGACGGCCGAGGGCCTGCCCGTCGACACGGCGGCGCACGAGGGCCGCGCGGTCTGGGCGATGGACCGCCAGGTCCGGTTCACGGCCGGGGCGCTGGTCCTGGCCGGGCTCGCGCTCGGCCGCCGCGCGCCGAAGGGCCGCCTGCTGGCCGCCGGTGTCGCCTCCGGCCTGGTCTACTCGGGCGTCTCCAACACCTGCGGCATGGCGGCCCTGCTCGGCAAGCTGCCCTTCAACCGCCCGGCGCCGGACGCCCTGGACGCGGCCCGCGCCGCGCTGCGCGCGTGAGCGGCACCCCGGCGGCCACGGACGCCGTCCTCAAGCGCCTGCGCCGCGCGCAGGGCCAGCTCGCCGGTGTGATCGCGATGATCGAGGCGGGCCGGGACTGCAAGGACGTGGTGACCCAGCTGGCCGCCGTGTCCCGGGCCCTCGACCGGGCCGGCTTCAAGATCATCGCGTCGGGCATGCGGGACTGCATGAACGCGGCGGAGGGTGAACAGCCCCCGCTGACCGAGGAGGAGCTGGAGAAGCTGTTCCTCTCGCTCGCCTGACCCCCGTACAGGCGAGACCGTCCCGGTGGGGCCGCTTCCGGTCGGCCCCACCGGGACGGCGTTCTCAGGCGGCGCGCCGCACCCGCGCCCCGTGCCGGCGCACGATGTCCGCGTAGCGGTGGCCGCTGCCCTTGATGGTGCGCACCTGGGTCTGGTAGTCGACGTGCACGAGGCCGAACCGCTTGTCGTAGCCGTAGGCCCACTCGAAGTTGTCGAGCAGCGACCAGGCGAAGTACCCGGCGAGCGGGGCGCCCTTGCGCACGGCGCGGGCGCAGGCCGCGACGTGGTCGACGAGGTACTGCTCGCGCTCGGGGTCGTCGACCGTGCCGTCGGGGCGGACCACGTCCGGGTAGGCCGAGCCGTTCTCGGTGATGTACAGCTTCCGCGCGCCGTACTCGCTGGTCAGACGGAGCAGCAGGGTCTCGATGCCGTCGGCGTCGACCTCCCAGTCCATGCCGGTGCGCGGCACGCCGAGCCGGCGCACGGAGTCGGCGAAGGGGGCGGGGCCCGCCGGGTGGTCGGCGATCGCGGACGGGAAGTAGTAGTTCAGGCCCAGCCAGTCCAGCGGCGCGGCGATCGTGTCCAGGTCGCCCGGCTGCTCGGGCAGCTCGACCCCGTAGACCTCGAGCATGTCCTCGGGGAAGCCGCGGCCGTGCACCGGGTCGAGCCACCAGCGGTTGGAGTGGCCGTCCATGCGGCGGGCGGCGGCGATGTCCTCGGGCCGGTCGGTGGCGGGCTCCACCTGGGCGAGGTTCAGGACGATGCCCACCTCGGCGTCGGGGACGGCCGCGCGGATCGCCTGGGTGGCCAGGCCGTGGCCGAGCAGCAGGTGGTAGGAGGCGGGGACGGCGGCGTTCAGGTCGGCGAGGCCGGGGGCCATCCGGCCCTCCAGGTGGCCGATCCACGCCGAGCACAGCGGCTCGTTCAGCGGCGTCCAGTGCTTCACCCGGTCACCGAGCCGCTCCGCGACCACGGACGCGTACTCCCCGAAGGCGAGAGCGGTCTCGCGCGCGGGCCAGCCGCCGCGGTCCTGCAGCGCCTGCGGCAGGTCCCAGTGGTAGAGGGTGACCATCGGCGTGATGCCGTCCGCGAGCAGCGCGTCGGTCAGGCGGTCGTAGAAGTCGAGGCCCTTGGCGTTCACCGGGCCGTCGCCGCCGGGGACGATCCGCGGCCAGGCGACGGAGAACCGGTAGGCGTTCGCGCCGAGGCGCTTGAGCAGGTCGAAGTCCTCGCGCCAGCGGTGGTAGTGGTCGCAGGCCACGTCGCCGGTGTCGCCGTTGTCGACCTTGCCGGGCGTGTGCGAGAACGTGTCCCAGATCGAGGGCGCGCGGCCGTCCTCGGCGACCGCCCCTTCGATCTGGTACGCGGCGGTGGCCGTGCCCCACAGGAAGTCGTTCGGGAAGGCGGCGAGGTCTAGGGGCTCGGACACAAGGTTCCTTTCACAAGTACGGTCTGCAGTAAGGGGGTCGGTCACTTGACCGCACCGGCGGTCAGGCCGGTGACGAGATAGCGCTGCAGCAGCAGGAAGCCGGCGACGACGGGCACGCTGACGACGAGCGAGGCGGCCATGATCTGGTTCCAGTACACGTCGTTGAGGTTGGCGTAGGCGCCGAGACCCACGGAGAGGGTGCGGGTGTCGTCGTTGGTCATGACCGAGGCGAACAGCACCTCGCCCCAGGCGGTCATGAACGCGTAGACGGCGACGGCGACGATGCCGGGGATCGCGGCCGGCACGATGATCCGGAACAGCGCCCCGAGCGGACCGCAGCCGTCGACGAGAGCGGCCTCGTCCAGGTCGCGCGGCACCGACTCGAAGTACCCGATGAGCATCCAGATCGCGAACGGCAGCGTGAACGTCATGTACGTGAGGATCAGTCCGCCGCGCGAGCCGAACAGGGCGATCCCGGTGGCGTTGCCGATGTTGACGTAGATGAGGAACAGCGGCAGCAGGAAGAGGATGCCGGGGAACATCTGCGTCGACAGCACGGTCACCGTGAACACGCGCTTGCCCTTGAAGCGGTAGCGGCTGACGGCGTACGCGGCGAACACCGCGACGATCACCGAGCAGACCGTCGCCGCGCCCGCGACGATCAGCGAGTTCACGAAGTACTTGGCGAGCGGGACCGTCGACCAGATGTCGATGTACGGGCGGATCGTGAGCCCGCTCGGGATCCAGCGGAACTCGCCCTGGACGTCCTGGAGCGGCTTGAGCGAGCTGGAGACCATGACGAACACGGGCAGCAGCACGAAGCCGGCGAGCAGCGTGAGGAAGATCCGGCGGGACCACAGGAAGGACTGCGGTGACGCCATGGGCGAGCGGTGCCGCACCCGTGCGTCCACGGTCTTGTCCACGGAGGTGTCAGACATCGGAAGTCTTCCTTCCGCGCGAGGTGAGCGCCAGGTAGACGCCCGTCACGACGAGCAGGAACAGCAGGAGCAGCACGGACATGGCGGAGCCGCTGCCGAAGTTCCAGGTGACGAACGAGGACTGGTAGATGTGCACGGAGATGATGTCGGCCGCTTCGGGCGCCGCCTTGCCGAACATCACGTAGGGCGTGTTGAAGTCGTTGAACGTCCACAGGAACAGGACGAGCACGAGGACCTGGTTGACCGGGCGCAGCGAGGGCAGCGTGATGCGGCGCAGCTGCTGCCACAGGCCGGCGCCGTCGAGCGAGGCGGCCTCGTACATCTCCTTGGGGATGTTCTGCAGTCCGGCCATCACGATGAGGAAGGCGAACGGCCAGCCCTTCCACACCGACACGGTGAGCAGGGCGTAGAAGCTGTTGTCGCCGATCAGCCAGAAGGACGGCTTGTCGGTGACGCCGAGCTGGTCGTGCAGCACGTGATTGATCAGGCCGTTGTCGTGCTGGAACATGAAGACCCAGGTGATCACGGCGGCGTAGACGGGCAGCGCGTACGGGATCAGGAACAGGGCGCGCAGGATGCCGCGGCCCTTGAACGTCTCCTGCATGAAGACGGCCGCGGCGGTGCCGATGGCCCAGCACAGGCCCACCGACAGGAGGGTGAACAGGCAGGTGACGAAGAAGGAGTGGAGCAGTGCCTGGCCGACCGGGGCGTCGAAGTCGACGGCGACCTTGAAGTTGTCCAGGCCCGTCCAGGGAGCCGAGTTCCAGTCCCGGATGTAGAACTGGGTGAGCTCCTTGAAGCTCATCACCACGCCCATGACCA
Source organism: Streptomyces sp. NPDC001904 (assembly GCF_040297005.1). Taxonomy (NCBI): domain Bacteria; kingdom Bacillati; phylum Actinomycetota; class Actinomycetes; order Kitasatosporales; family Streptomycetaceae; genus Streptomyces; species Streptomyces sp. NPDC001904. Next base: position 181,714 of record NZ_JBEOYI010000018.1, read on the forward strand.
TGGGCACGAGGTGCACGAGGAGTTCGAGCACGAGAGCGGGCAGGAGCAGCAGGTAGGGCAGGCCGATCCGGCGGATCCGCCCGGGACGGCGGCTCTTGCCGCTCGCCGCCCCGGGGGAGTTCTTGCCGACGGCCCGCCCCTCCCCCGCCGGTGCGGGGGAAGGGGCGGTCGTGGACACAGTCATCGAGTTCTCCGTGCTACTTGTTCGGCATCGACTGCTGCGCCTTGGTCAGCGCCGCCTTCACGGACTCCGTGGTGACGGCCTTGCCGTTGGCCGCGTCGGCGAACAGCTCCTTGACCGCCGTGCCGACCGCCGTCTCGAACTGGGACTCCTCGGCCACCTGCGGCAGCGGCGCCGCGCTCTTGGCCAGGGTGTCCTTGAGGACGCCGGTGGTCGCGGTCCCGAACGCGGGGTCCTCCTGCGCGGCCTTGACCGGCGGGATGGAGCCGTAGGTCTTGTTGAGGAGCTTCGACTCCGCGTCGCTGGTCATGAACTTCACGAACTTCGTGGCGCCTTCGACGTTCTTGGTGTTCTTGAAGACGGCGATGTTGATGCCGGCGACCATCGAGTTGACCTGGTTGCCCGTGCCGGGGGTGCCGGACGGGACGGGCGCGGGGACCACGCCGTAGTCGTCCTCGGACATGCCCTGCGACTTGAACGTGGAGGCGGCGGCCTGCCACAGGACCATGGCCGTCTTGCCCTTGGAGAAGTCGCTCAGGGACTGGTTCTGCGCGTACTCGGCGTTGCCGGGCGCGATGATCTTGTCCTTGGCCATCAGGTCGACGTACTGCTTGACCGCCGCGACCGCTCCGTCGGAGGTGAAGTCCGGCTTGCCGTCGGCGGTGAACCAGTCGGTGCCGCGCTGCTTCGCCATCACGAAGATCTGGTGGATGTTGTTGGACAGGTTCGAGCCCTCGGCGCCCAGACCCCACTTGCCGTTCTTGGAGATCTTCTTGCCGTCGGCGACGACCTCGTCCCAGGTCGTCGGGGGCTTGGATATCCCGGCGTCCTTGAACATCTTCTTGTTGTAGTAGAGCGCGTACGACATCGAGTACAGCGGGACCGCCGCCGGGTCCTTGCCCTCGGGGCCGGCCGAGCCGAGCGCGGAGTCGACGAAGCGGTCCTTGCCGCCGATCTTGTCGAACTGCTTGGCGTCCCAGGGCAGCAGGGCGCCGGTCGCCTGCAGCGAGGCGCTCCAGGTGTTGCCGATGTTCAGCACGTCCGGGCCCTGGCCCGAGGTGGTCGCGGCCATGATCCGGTTGAGCAGGTCCGACCACGGGACGACCTCGAGCTTGACCTTGATCCCGGTCTGCTTCTCGAACTTGTCGAGCTCCGGCTGGAGGACCTTCTTGTCGACCTGGATGCTCGCACCCTGGTTCGACGCCCAGTACGTGAGGGTCTTCGGGGAGTCGTTGGAACCGCCCCCCGTGGAAGAGCCGCCACCACAGGCGGTCGCGGCGAGGGCGAGCGACGCGGTGACGGCACCGATGGCGGTGGCTCGGATTCTGCTCATGCTCCAGGTGTCCCTTTCCGGAGGAAGTCGACGGGGGATGGCTCAAGAGGGCTCGAACGGAACAGAGCACAGAGGGCGCGGCCAACATCGGCGAACCGACCGCCCGCTTCAACTCTTGAACACCCTTACGACTTAATTTAGGACGTGAGTTAAACCGCACGAGAAGGTACCGTCAAGGGGGTCGGAGCTAACAACTTCGAGTCGGACAGAGCCTCAAGGAGACACATGGCCGGGCGGCGCGGTGGACGGACAGTGCACGACCTGCGAAGGGAGAACCGGACCGCCCTTTTGCAACAGTTGTATTTCAACGGCCCGATGAGCCGGAACGAGCTGGGCCCGGCGATCGGTCTGAGTTCAGGTTCCATCAGCAACGTGGTGGCCGAACTCGCGGCGGACGGCCTGGTCGAGGAGGCCGGCAGCGTCGAGTCCGAGGGCGGCAGGCCCCGCACCCTGCTGCGCATCGTGCCCGGCTGCGGGCGGCTGATCGGCGTGGACGTGGGCGAGACCAGGATCAGGGTCGAGCTGCTCGATCTGTCCCTCACCGAACTGGCCCGCACGGAGCGGCCGCTGGACCTGAAGGGGCATCCCGTCGAGGGCGTCGCCGAGCTGGTCGCGTCGGCGGTGCACGAAGTGCTCGACGCCGGCCGAGGCCATCCCGGTCCGCTCCTCGGCGTCGGCATCGGTGTGCCCGGCATCGTCGCGCACACCCCCGAGGGCGCGGTCGTGCACGGCCCGACGGTCGGCTGGGACGCGGTGCCGCTGGAGTCGGTGCTCCGCAGGGCCTGCCAACTTCCGCCCTCGGTCGACTACTTCATCGCCAACGGCGCCGGGACGCTCGGCCAGGCGGAGATGTGGTTCGGCGCGGGACGCGGCACGCAGAACGCGGTGGTCGTGCTCTTCGGCTCCGGTGTCGGCGCCTGCGTGGTGACGGGCGACGCGGCACAGGCGCGGGCCGTCGAGTGGGGGCATCTGACGGTACGGGTCCGGGGGCGCCGCTGCCGGTGCGGCGCCCTGGGCTGCCTGGAGGCGTACGCGGGCGCCGAGGCGCTGCTCGACCGGTGGCGGGAGGCGGGCGGGCGCCCGCCGCTCGGCGCGGACGAGGAGACGGCGCTGGCCGCGATGATGGACGCCGCACACCCGCGCGAGCCGGGCCGGACCCCCGAACCGACGGCGCTGGCCATCATCGAGGAGACGGCCGAGTATCTCGGCGCGGGCCTGTCCGACCTGGTCAATCTCTTCCAGCCGGACCGCGTCCTGGTCGGCGGCTGGGCCGGACTCCAGCTCGGCGAGCGGTTCCTGGCCTCGGTGCGCCGCCATCTGCCGACGTACGCGCTCTCCTACCCCGTGTCCCGGGTCAGCGTGGAGCTCGGCCGGCTCGGCCCCGACGCCGTGACGGTGGGCGCGGCGACGCTGCCGCTGGCGGCGTTCTTCGCGCGCGGCGGGCGGCCGCCCGAGGCGCCGCGGGAGGCCGAACCCCCGGCCTGGCAGGGGGCGTTGCGGGGACGCGCGCTGCACTGAACCGGCACGCGGCAAGGTGTCACGCCGACTCGCGCACCACCAGTTCCGGGTCGAAGATCCGCGAGGTGGGCTCGGTGCGCTCGCCGAGGACGAACGCGTGGAGGAGCTCGGCCATGGCCGCGGCCATGGCCTCCACCGGCTGCCGGACGGTGGTCAGGGGCGGCCGGCAGGCGAGGGCGGCGCTGGAGTCGTCGAACCCGACGACGGCCACGTCCTGCGGCACCCGTCTGCCCCGGTCGCCCAGGACCTGGCAGACGCCCTGCGCCATCAGGTCGTTGGCGGCGAACACGGCGTCGATGTCGGGGTGTTCGGCGAGCAGTCGCTCCATCGCCGCGACACCGCTGTCCAGGGTGAACCCGCCTTCCGCGATCGGGACGTACGGCACGCCACCGCGCTCCATGCCGTCCCGGAACCCGGCGAGCCGCTCCTGCCCGGCGGGCAGGTCGAGCGGCCCGGAGACGGTGGCGGGCCGACGGCAGCCGCGGGCGAGCAGATGGCGCGCCGCCAGCAGACCCCCCTCGCGGTGGGCGAGGTCGACGTAGCTGATCGGCGCGGCCACCGCGGGCCGCGCGAAGCACACCGCGGGCAGCCGTCCGGCGGCGAGCTGCGCGGGCAGCGGGTCCTCGGCGTGCGTGGAGACCACGAGGGCACCGTCGGCGCTGCCCTGCCGCAGGTAGTCGACGACCTGGCGGCGCGCGTCGTCGGAGTCGGCGAACATGAGCACGGGGTGCATGGAGCGCGGCCGCAGGAAACCGACGACCCCGGTGACCACGCGCCCGAAGAACGGGTCGGCGAAGACCCGCGCGGTGAAATCGCCCTGCGCGCCGTCGCGTTCGTCCCCGGCACCGGACACCACGAGCGCGATGGTCTGCGCCCGGCGGGTGACCAGCGAGCGGGCGGCGTGATTGGGCGTGTACCCCGTCCGCTCGACGGCCTGGCGGACCAGGTCCTGGATGCCCGGATCCACGTTCCGTACACCGTTGATGACCCGGGAGACCGTGGCCCGGGAGACGCCGGCCTCCCGTGCCACGTCCTCCAAGGTGGGCACGCTTCTGCTCATGGCCCCACCCTATCCGCCGGTCCCACGTCCCGGGGAGCGCTCTCCCGCAGTCGTCGACCAGGTGGCAGGCCTCGGCGGCGGCCTTTCCCGTAGTCACTGAAGGGGCTCCACCTCGACCTCCGTCGTCAGGGTGGGCTCCCCGGCCGAGCGGCCCGCGTGCACCCGGTAGACGCCCGGTTCGGTGCGCCAGTCTCGGGCTTCGGGCGACCAGTGCCGCAGCGCCCGCGCGGGCACGTGCACCTCCACGTCCGCCGCGGCCCCGGGGGGTGCGGTCACGGCCGCGTACCCGGCCAGCCAGCGGACCGGGCGCTCGACCGCCGACTCCGGCCGGGAGAGGTAGACCTGGACCACTTCACGGCCCGTCCTGACGCCGGTGTTGCGCACGGTGACGCGGACCGTGAAGCCGTCGGGACCAGATGTGGCGGGCGCCTCGATCCGGTCGTGGCTCCAGGTGGTGTAGCCGAGCCCGTGGCCGAACCAGTAGGCGGGCTCCCGGGCCGAGCGCAGCCAGCCGCGGTGCCCGATGTGCGGGCCCTCCTGATACGCGAGGACGCCGTCGTCGGGGCGGGTCCGGGTGACGGGAGCGTCGGCGAGGCGGGCGGCCCAGGTGGTGGGGAGGCGGCCGCCCGGCTCGGCCCGCCCGAACAGGACGTCCGCGAGTCCCGCCCCTGCCTCCTGCCCGGGGAACCAGGCGAGCAGCAGGGCGCCGACCTCGTCCCGCCAGGGCAGTTCGACCGGTCCGCCGGAGTTCACCACGGCCACGGTGCGGGGCTGGGCGGCGGCGACGGCCGACACCAGGGCGTCCTGGTCGCCGGGCAGGGCGAGCGTGACGCGGTCGTGGCCCTCGGACTCGCTGCCCTCGGTGGTGCCGACCACGACGACGGCGACGTCCGCGGCCCGGGCCGCCTCGACGGCGTCGGCCAGGGCCGTCGCCGGGTCCGGGGGCGGCGGCGCGGCGGTCAGCAGGGTGGCACGGCCGGTGCCGGGAGCCAGGGTGCGCCGGGCCACCACCTCGACCGCGCGGCCCGGCCGGAGGCGGATCCGCCCGTACCGGCAGGGCGGCGCGACGTGCACGACGGCCGGGTCGTCGGTGGTCCTGGGGTACTCCCCCGCGACCAGTCGCTCTCCGTCGACGAGGAGTTCGAGGTGGCCGAAGCCGCCGACGCCGAAGGTCCACTCCCCACCGGAGGCGGGCCGCAGCAGCGCGCTCAGCTCCACCGTGTGCGCGCCGGGCACCAGCGTGGGCTCCAGCAGGCGTCCGGAGAGCCGGTGTTCGGCGTACAGCTCGTGTCCCGCGCGGTCGAGGACGCGCAGCAGCAGCCCCGGTTCGCCGGTGCGCGGGTCGGCGCACCGCTCCGCGTCCAGCGGCCAGGGCTGCTCGACGAGGGCGGGACCCGGGCTGTGGATGACCTCGGCGGTGCCGCGCAGCGCCGCGCGGATGCCGTCGAGCGGTGTGACGGAGATCCGGGGGAAGACCCCCGCGCTGCCGCCGCCCTGGAGCCGGGGCCGCGCCGCGTGGGCGCCGATCACCGCCACGGTCCGCACGGAGTCGGCGGCCCACGGCAGGACGTCGTGGTTCGTGAGCAGCACGGTGCTCGCGGCGACGGACCGGCGCAGCAGGGCGCGGGTCTGCCGCGGGCCGTGCGGTGAGGGGCGTGCGGGTGCCGGGTCGCCGAGCGCGCCGACCCGTTCGGCGAGCCGCAGCAGGCGGCGGACCTTGTCGTCGATCACCTCCTCGGGCACCTCCCCGGCCCGCACGGCGCGCAGGAGGTCGTCGCCCCAGGGGCTGTCCGGGCCCGGCATGGCCAGGTCCTGGGCGGCCAGCGCCGACGCCGCGGTGGACCGTACCGCTCCCCAGTCGGACACCACGACGCCGTCGAAGCTCCAGCGCCCCTTCAGCGGCTCGGTGAGCAGCGGGCTCTCCGACATCGTCGCGCCGCCGACGCTGTTGTAGCCGGACATGACGGCCCAGGCACCGGCTTCGACGGCCGCTTCGAAGGGTGCCAGGTAGACCTCGTGCAGGGCGCGTTCGGGAACGCGGACGTCGACGGTGAGCCGGTCGGTCTCGGAGTCGTTGGCGACGTAGTGCTTGGCGGTCGCGGCGACGCCGCCGGACTGGATGCCGCGGATCAGGGCGGCTCCGATGCGGCCGGTGAGTTCCGGGTCCTCGGAGAAGCACTCGAAGTGCCGTCCGGCCAGCGGCGAGCGGTGCAGGTTGAGGGTCGGGCCGAGGACGACGTGGACGCCCTTGCTCCGCGCCTCCTGCGCGAGAAGCGCGCCGAGCCGTTCGGCCAGCTCCTCGTCCCACATCGCGGCGAGCGCCGTGGCCGCGGGCAGCAGCGCGGACGTGCGGCGCTCGTCCCAGGACTCGCCGCGCACCCCGGTGGGCCCGTCCGACATCACCATCTCGCGCAGCGCGACCGCGGGTTGCGCGGCGGTGCGCCAGGTGGTGGCGCCGGTCAGCAGGGCCACCTTCTGCGCGAGGCTCAATTTCTCGACGAGCCGGTTGAGTTCGTCGTCCTCCATGCGGGTCCCTCCCCGTTGAACGTGCCGGGCCCCCGCCGCGCACCGCGGCCGGCGGGGGTCCGTCGGATCAGTTGTAGACGCCGAACTCGTAGAGCGAGTAGCCGTATCCGGTGCCACGTGCGGTGCCGTTGACGCGGACGTAGCGGCCGCTGCCGGCGGCGTCGAAGTCGTCGACGCCTCCGTTGCCGTCGGTCACCTGCTGGACGGTCCGCCAGTTCTGGCCGTCGTCGGAGGTCTGGATCGTGTAGGCCTTCGCGTACGAGGTCTCCCAGTTGAGCTGGATGTGCCGGAAGGACTGCTTGGAGCCGAGGTCCACCTGGAGCCACTGGGGGTCGCTCCAGTCGCTGGCCCAGCGGGTGTCGTTCTTGCCGTCGACGGCGGACGACGCCAGGCACGGGCAGTCGCCGTAGTCGGACGTCTGCTGCGAGGAGGCGGTGGCCGGCTTGCCCTGGGCGATGTTCGTGCCGCTCACGGGCGGCGGCACCACGCGCACGGACCGGGTTTCGACGCCGACGTTGCCACGGCCGTCGGTGGCCTTGACGTAGATCTTCCAGACGCCCGGCTTGTCGGGCGCGGTCACCTTCAGCCGGCCGGAGCCGAGGTCGGTGGCCTTGAGCGGGGTCAGTTCCTTGCTCTGGTCGATGTACATGCTGTTGGCGAGGACCTCGTACGAGATCCGGTCGCCGTCGGGGTCGGTCACCTTGGTGGCGATGGTGAGGTCGCGGCCCGCGGCCACCTTGGACGCGTCCCCTTCGATGCTCATCGAGGAGAAGACGGGCGGAGTGTTGTCACCGGACGTGCTCGCGCCGTACGCCTTCTTCACGGCGTAGTACGACAGCCGCTTCTCCCCGGCGGGCAGCAGGTTGAACCAGATGCCGCCGAAGTCGTACTCGGTGCCGTAGTGGAACATCGTGGCGCCCAGGGCGACGCCCTGGTGCCCGGTGATGCACTCCCACGCCTTGCGGTAGCCGTCGGCCTTGGCCTGGTCGGTGGGCTCGGCGGGCACGCCGTTGGCGTCGTCGGGCACCTCCCACTCCCCCGCGGGGCCGGTCTCGGTCACGATGTACGGCTTGGTGTAACCACCCTGCTCCCAGGCCGACTTGACGTCGCAGACGGCGTTGTAGGAGTTGACGGCGTACAGATCGAGGTCGGGCGCGTTCTTCTTGTAGTAGGGCCAGGCGCCGACCCAGGCGTCGGTGGAAGTGACAGGGTGGTTCGGGTCGACGGCGTGGATCTTCTTCGTCACGTCGTTGACGAAGGTCGTGTACGCGTCGCGCTGCTTCTCCAGCTCGGTGCCGCTGTAGCAGTTCTGGAGACCGAGCACCGACTCGTTGCCCACGTTCCACATGAGGACGCCGGGGTTGTCCTTGTAGGTCTGCACCCACTTGGGGAACTCGGCGAGCATGTTGTTCTTGTACGTGGTGTCGGTGACGTAGTTGACGCAGCCGCCGCTGCCGGGGCCGCCGCCGGGCTGCAGCCAGAATCCGGCGATCACCTTGATGCCGTTCGCGGCGGCGGTGTCGAAGAGCGGCTTGCTGGAGGCGTCGGTGCCCCAGGTGCGGATCGTGTTGACGCCCATCGACTTGAGGTCGGGCATGTACTTGCCGGCGTCGGCGACGGACGGGCCCCAGGTGAGGCCCTTCACCTGGTACGGGGATCCGTTCACGGTCAGCTGCCAGTGGCCCTGGGAGCCGGTCACCTTGACGACGCTGCCGGCGGCGTGCGCCTGCTGGCCGGGCAGCATCAGGGCACAGGCGGCGAGAACTCCGGCGGTGACGGGGGCGGCGAGACGCCGTCCGGCCGAATGCGATCTGGGCATGTGTTTCTCCGGGAGGGGGGAGGGTGCGGGGGTGCGGGTGCCGAGCGGGGGGCGCACGGGTGGGGGGGGGCGCGTAGCGCGCGGCCCCCCCCACCTCAGCGGTGGTGTTTTATGTGAGTGTTT